>JAPLUI010000233.1 GCA_026397725.1 Verrucomicrobiota bacterium
CACCTCCATGAGGCATCCATGCAGCGCCTATTCAAGCTCGCCGTCCGCAAGGCGACCATCCCCAAACCCGCGACCAGCCACTGCCTGCGCCAACTGCTTTGCCACGCGGCTACTTGAAAATCACCACGACCTGCGGACGGTACAAGAGCTGCTCGGTCACCCCCACGTCAACACCACCCGGATTTACCTCCACGTCCTCAATCAACCCGGCCTCAGCGTCCGCAGCCCGCTTGATTCCTGAAATATGGAGGGTGGACATTCCTGTCCACCAGCCAAGGAAATGCCCGAGTGAGGCCTGATCGGCGGCACTAACGGACATGATCCCTCCCCAAGCCCCTGTAACGCACGCATACCCATTCCGCACCGGACCGGTCCCGGCATGGTTCTGTTCGCAGGGCCACGCCGGCTAGCCAGCTTCGAGCCTCCGGCGCCTACCCTAAAGCGTGATGCTGAAATTCCGGAAGAAAACGCTTCCCCGTCGCAAATATTCCTTGCGTCGGGGTTCGAAGCCGTGCATCCTTCCCCCGTGCAGGCCACTTTTCGCAACGTAAGACGACGCGTCGCGATCAATCACGACCAGTCGTTGAATACCTGTTAGCTATCAAATAAGATGACCCCTCCCGCAACAGTCATTACCCCATGGGATTATATCCCGGTGGTAACGCTTTGCTTATCGGTTGCGGCACTCTACCTGACTTCAGTGGTTGCTTCATTTTCTAAGGCCAATTGGGTGACATCTCGGGGCTATCGCATTTTCCTTTTTGCCCTGGCTCCAATTCTAGTGACCATGCTGGTTGCCGTATTTGGGTCAAGGATGTCGAGGTACCAGAGCTATCGCATATCGAAAGCTGGAGATGAAGCTCGGCGACTTGAGAATGGAGTATTCGTGTATTTTCAGGCACATGAGAACAAATTTCCTGATGGCAATAATCGCGAAATCATGAAGGTTCTTATTGGAGCAGACGAAAACGCCACATTTATCCAGAAGAATACAATCCTAAGCATCAACAACAAGGGTGAAGTCGTTGATCCTTGGGGAACACCTTATCATTTCAGCCTGATACCCGACAAAGAATTGAGAGTCATTTCCGCTGGCCCCGACAAAGTTCTGGGAACTAATGACGATCTACCGAAACACAAAGAAAGCTAACAAGACATGGTAGGCAACCCGCAACAACTTCCCAATTTCACCTCGACAGAACCGCTTTTTCCGGGTGCCTACATATGAGCGTTAGGCAGAATTGACCACCTATAAACCTATGAAGAGATTATCGAAAGAAAATCATCAACCGATTTGCAACACGACTATGAAATCCCACAACTCCATCCGGAAATTCATATTTTTCGTCCTATCCCTAATAGGCTTCTCATCCGATATGCGTGGCGCTGTTGTCCTCAACTTTGACAGCCTTATCACCTCGCCGGCCGGTGGAGTCTCAAATGGCTTTACCATTGCAGATTCCGGCTTCCTGCTGACTGCGGATACGTCCGATAAGAGAGAATTCAGAGGTTACGAAGATGGTTGGCAGCTCAACAGAGGAAGCAGTAATGGTAGCACCTACGCAGCGCTTTGGACGGCTTCCTTCCTCCCGTTGTCGTTCATGATTGAACCGACGTTGACACCCGCATTCGATCTTATCTCGATCGATTTGGCAGAGATGCTCAACAACGGAGATCCCTCATTTGACAGGGTTGCTCGCAGAGTCTCGTTCGAAGGTCACCTATTATCGGGAGGCAGTGTGACCCAAAATTTCATTCTTGACTTGAGTTCTGACGGGAAGGGCGGGGGCACAGACTTTGAGACTCTTGCGCTCTTACCTTCATTTGTGGGTTTGTCCTCTGTGACCATCAAAGCGTCAAGTGGCAATTCCCTTGGCACATACCTCGCTTTTGACAATATTTCATTGCAGGGAGCAGTGCCCGAGCCATCTGTTGGCGCACTATTCGGATTGGCACTACTTCTGTGGGGGCTGGTGCAGCGGACACGGTAGCTTCGAACAAACCGCGTCATGCAAACCCTATCAGCCGCCAATATTTCGATGACCTCCCAACGCCACAACCCCTACCCCGCGTTCAACGCACGCCCCCGCTGATAGGGGTGCCTGCGCTTTACGTTCGGGCCGGAAGACGGAGTCGACTAAGCGTAACCGACCAAGCGTAACCGACTAAGCGTAACCGACCAAGCGTAACCGACCAAGCGTAACCGACCAAGTGTAACCGACTAAGCGTGGGGACAGAGGCGTTGCGACTCAGTATGGCCTTCGCTCGGCCCAGACTCTTAGTCCCCACACTTAATCGCCACACATAGTCGGTTACGCTTAGTCGAACTGCTTCATCGAAACAGCCGGGTGGCATCGTACGGGCGCGGACATGCCCACGGCCCTGTCCGGTCCTGCAAATCGCTGCTTGGATCGCCACCGGTTTTTGGATGGCGGCTGGGTGAGCGCCAGCGCTCGCTTTGATAACATCAATATGTTCAGGATTTCAGAATACCGCCAGGACTGACTTCCCTCGTAATGCACGCCACCCAACCCACTGTGTTCACTTGGTTCCCGGCCCGAGGCGGTTTGGGAACGAAAGAATTGGTTTACCTCGTGAAATGCATATACGGGGATTTCGTCGGCCCGGAGTATGGCGGTGTTGAGGGTGGAGAGTTCCGCGTGAAGCGTGGCGGTGTTGCTGACGATGGTGCGGAACGAGTTGAGTTGCGGTGTAGGATGGTGGGTCATACCCACGGGCGCGGTGTCAACGAAACGTCGGACGAGCATTTCCGAGGCTCGCAATCCCTTGATTTTGCAGGGAAAATCAGGATCACGCTCGGGCCGACAATCCCGAGGCTCGATAAGATTCCGCCCAACGAGCCGGCTTCAAATGCGAACCCCCGTGCTGCCTGAAGGCTCGCCAGCCACGCCAACGCCCACGGTGCCAGGAGCTGCCCCGAGGGGACCGGATTGTCAACCAGACGGCCCATCATTATGACTCCAATCACTGGCTTTCCCGCGGTCTTCCCGCGGCCACTGCTGGCGGCGCTCCACCCCCAGCACATTGCCCGGATCCACATCAAATACGGGCCACACCAGTTCTCCCCGCCGCTGCGCGGCTTCCTCCTGATAGGCACCGAGTTCATTGGAATTGCAGTCCAACCACAGGGTGATGCGGCGGAATTCCTCTTTCGTTAGATCAACTCCGTAATGCGTTGCGTCGAGATACTTCAAGAGGGGCGCGCCGTAGGCACCGTGTTTGCCCGGCACGCTGCGCGAGCCGCCATGGCGTGGAATCGTCAGCCAGGTGCCCGACGTGGGCTTGCCGCCCACCAGATAGAAGGCGTATGGTTCAAGGCTCTGGTAGCTCATGTCCGGCCCCTGGCCCTGGTCCTGGTGACAGGCCGCGCATTTGCCCTCGAGGACCGGTTTGACGAGACGGTGGAAATTCAAGGGCTCCAAGCCGCCGACCTCGGGCCGGATGGGCGACGGCGGCCGCCGGATGGCCAGCGGCGAGGCAACTCCGGTGGCCTTCCACTTCGACTCGTGGCAGCCGAAGCACGTCATCTGCTCACCCGGATGCAGATAGGTCACGGAACGCATCGATTGCACGGCGAGGCCCTTGTCGTCGAGCACCTGGAACCCGATGGCCTTGCCCACCGGCGCTTCAAAGTAAGCACTGCCGTCCGCCTCGATCGGAACCACGCCAAGCACCATCCGGGCCAGGCTTTGCTCCGCATAGCCGATGCTCGGCTCGCCGAGCGGCTGCGTGGATTTCGGGAAATACTGGATGATGCGCAGTTCTTTGAACTTCGCCCCCGCAGGCCATGGCAGGTCGCCGTCATAGACATTCATCACCGCAATGGTGGCCATGGGCGCCTCGGCCGACGCCCGCTCGCCCTGCCAGGTCTGCGCGGGAATGACCGGCGGGGCCGGCCGCGGCCGCAGCGGAATCGGGTCGGTCGGACGCAGAGTTTTGTTAGGTCCCGTGCCGATCAGGTCGCAGTTGCCGAACTTATCGACCAGATAGAGTCCGTCCTGATGATTGGCCAGATAGAAATCCGCGCTCAGCGGCCACGGCGTGCCATAATCCCAGGACGTCTTGGCGCTGACCTCGGACTCCGGGTAGCGGTTGGGGGTGATGCGTTTGATTTGCGAGGCGAGCCCGTCGTCCTCGACCTCGACATCGATGAGCACCAAGGCTCCGAACGGCTCGCCATGGTGCGGGCCGGCCGTGGCGACGTATTTGGAAGCCCCGGCATAGCTGGCCGAGCGGGGCACCGCGCGGATATGCCATTCCGAACAGGGCCGCGTGGTGAAGACTCCCGGCCCGAAATCCTTGCCTTCCATGGTGGAAAACGGATGGACGTAATTGCCGTGCGGCGAGCGCGGGTCGCGGCCATCCGGGTAACAGGTCCACAGGTGCTGGGCGGCGTTGGAATTACGATCCACATAGTCCCAGCGCGTGTAAACGAGCATGCCGTCATTGTTGACACTCGGTTGCCATTCGTCGGTCTCGTGGAAGCTCAATGGAATGATGTCAGTCCCGTCCGCCTTCATCGAGTGCAGAAAGAACTGCGCCGGCCCGCGGTCAGGGAAACACCGCGAAAAGATCGGTCCCGGCCCGCGGCACCCGGTGCGCGTGGAGATGAAGGCGATGCGGCCGCCCGGCAGCCAGCACGGATCAAAATCGTTGTGGTTGCCGGTGGTCAGTTGCACCAACCGCGTGCCCTCAACATTGATTTTGAAGATGTGGAAACTGTTCTCTTCGGTGTATTCCCAGACTCGCGGGCAGTTGGCATAGACGGGTTTCGCGTAGGCGAAGAGGACTTCCTTGCCGTCCCACGAGAGTTCGGGCGACAGGACCGCGCCGCCGACCAGTTGCTGTCCTTGCCACGGGCCGTTTCCGAGGCTCGCGTTCTTCAAGACATCGACCATGACCGGGTTGCCCGACTTGATGTTACGCGCAATATACAAGCCACTTCCGTAGAGCTGCGTATGGCCGAACGATGCAGTGGTCATGTGGCCGCCACTGAAATTGTCTTCCCCGACGCACTTCCGTTCAGCGAAGAGAATGTCGTCAAAATCCAGCAGGGGATTGGCAAACGCCACCTGGCGGCTGATGCTTCTGACTTCCCGATACAGGTCCGCCCGCTCGGCAGCCCCCGGGCCGGTTGCCGCGCCGCGCTGGGCGAGTCGTTCCAACTCCAGTTCCAATGGGTCCAGGTCCCCTGCGGCGGAGGCGGCTTGGAGATGCGCCAGCAGGGCTCTGGCACGCCGGATCGCCACATCCAACGCATCCCGATCGGTGTCGAGAATCAGGGCGTTGCGATCCAGCATCTCCGCTGCCGCAGGCTGCTTCCTAACATCGCCGGCGAGCTGCTTCCCGATCCTTGCATATTGGTCGTTCCAATCCCGGAGCACCGCATCCGATGGGGTTGCCCCCGGCGTGAGCGGGCATCCCAAGACTGCTAGCGACAAAGCGATGACTGGTGGTTTGCTCATGACTGTTAGGGGTTTGATTGCGGCCGGACGCCGGGAGCATGGGCTGGCTTGAGGCAAGCTGGACCGGTAGCGCTCCCGCCCCATACGCACCGACCGCCTGCCACCTATCATCGGGGATGCCAGCCATGCGTGGGTTACCGGGCGGACACCGTCGCGCCGCCGATGATCGTTTCCAACACCTGCACATTGCGGATTTCCATGGCTGGCACCGTGAGCGGGTTGCGATCCAGGATCACGAAGTCGGCGAGCTTGCCGGGCTCGATGGAGCCGCGCTCGTGCTCCTCGAAGTTCTGCCAGGCGGCTTCGCTGGTGACGGCACGCAGGGCAGCCATCACCGGGATGGCCTCCTCCATGCCCAGCACCTTGCCACTCGCAGTGACCCGGTTCACTGCCGTCCAAACCAACATCAGCGGGTTCACCGGCGTGACCGACGTGTCGTTGTGGATGGTGCTGCGCAAGTGATGCCGCAGCGTGCTGGCCAGCGGCGAAATCCGGGCGGCGCGTTCGGGGCCAAGGAAAATGTCACGATGCCGGTCGCCCCAATAATAGACATGGGCGACGAAGAACGAGGGCGACACGCCGAGTTGCTCCATGCGGGCCAGTTGATCTTCCCGCGGCGTCTGGCAATGTTCGATGCGGTGGCGGGCATCGGGACGCGGGGTGGCCTGTTGCGCGGCGGCAAACGCTTCGAGAATGTCATCGATGGCGGCGTCGCCATTGCCGTGAATCGCCACCCGCAGCCCCTGTTGATGGAATCCGCGCACCATCCGGATGAGTTCCTCACGCGGGCGGGAGGCATAACCCCGATAGTCCTGCTGGCCCTCGGGCTGTTGATGGTATGGCGTGCCGAGGTAACCGGTGTAGCCCTGAAGCGAGCCATCCTGCAGCAGTTTCACTCCGGTTAGATGAATGCGCTCCGGGGCCGCGTGCAAGCTCGGCATGGGATTGGCGTCGCGCCAGGCGACCAGTGCGGAGATGCGCAGACGCAAGGTGCCGGCCGCCACGGCCGTATCCAGATCCTGCAGCGTCCCTGCGGAGGCCCCGGCAATCACCGTGGTGGTGACCCCTTGCGCCAGGTAGCCCACTTGCGCCGTGCGAATCGCCGCCTGCCGTTGCTCGGCCGTGTAGCCCGGAAGGTGGCGGCCGACGAGCGAACCGGCTTCTTCAAACACCCCGTTAGGCTCACCGGTTAGAACATCGAGGCGGATGCGCCCCCCGCGTGGTTGTGCGGTGGCCTTGGTCACGCCCGCGATCCCGAGGGCCATCGAATTGGCAACCGCGAGATGGCCCGAAATATGCACGATCCAGATCGGATGCCGGGTCGTGACGCGGTCGAGGTCGTCGCGCGTCGGGTGGCGGGCTTCGGCTAACAACGTGTCGTCATAGCCCCAGCCCACCACCCACTCGCCGGCCGGCGTGGCGTCGGCCTTGCGTTTCAGCGCGGCGATCAACTCGTCCATGGTGCGGATGGTGCCAATCGGCGGGCTGTTCAAATCCACTTGGTATAACTCATTTTCGCCGGCTTCGGGAAAGTGGTCGTGCGCGGCGTAGAAGCCTGGCAGCAGGGTGCGGCCGTGCAGATCGACCTGCACGAAGCCCGGACCCAGGCGTGGTGACACGACCGCCTGGGTTCCTACTGCCACAATCCGTCCATCCCGCACTCCCATGGCCTCGAACACACCGCCCCGGGCATCCATGCTGACAATCGTGCCGTTGGTATACAAAGTGTCGGCACCCGAGGCGGCATCCGGCAGCAGCAGCAGGCCGCAAATTCGCAACGCACCCCGCACCACCTGGGCGGTTAGAAATTTGCTGGCGGCGCGGGATCGGGGCGCTTGGTGTTGAATCGTGCTCACTCAGAGTGAGCAGCGTGCATGATGGCGGCGCGGGAGTCAACCGGGATATTGCCAGGAAATCGCGGTGCGGGTGAAAGCCGCTGATAGAGCCGGTGGCCGGACCTGAGGGCGAGAAAATGGTGGTTGATCAACCATCGCCGCGTCCGACGTAGCTGCCGCGTCTCGCGGCAGGCCGTGATTGCGGCGTCTCGCCGCAACTCTCCTCATCCACCTGCGGCGTCAACGTCTGCAACCTCGCCGCCGCGCATGCCTGATCCACCAGATCCAGCGCCTTGTCCGGCCAGCGGAAATCCGGCAGGTAGCGGATCGACCATGCCACCGCCGCCCGCCGCGCCGCTTCGTCGAGCACCGCGGTAGGGCTGGGCGGCCTCGCCCCGCCCTGATTTCCAATTCGTCGTCGCGCCGATCACCCGGATCGCGCCACGGGTCAGCGCTGGCTTGAGGATGTTTGCCCCGCCCATGCTGCCGCCCGCATTGACCTCACGGAGCGTGGGTGTCTCGTCCAAGTCCATCTACAAGCTGCTCCGGTGTTGCGTGCCCACGGTGGCGGCGTTGGCGGGCGTGATGCCGTTGGCGGCGGCATGGTGCTCCCATTGCGCGATCACCGCCAGCACCTGATCCATGACTTCACCCGCATTCCTGACGTCCTGGGCGGCACCGAGCTTGATGAAATCCTTGCGGGTGAGGTTGGCCGCCTTGCCGTCCACGCGGGCGGCGCGAAAGCCGGATGCCAGCGGATATGAGGCAAGCGTGAGATCAAAGGCGGGGGCGAGCCGCCAGCGGCCGGCGGCATCCATCAGAAACGCATGATTGCGTCCGTGATCGTCATCATTGGCCGCCGCCACATTGAACACGGTCCGCCGGAAGAGTTCCTCCACGCTCCGCTGATCACCAGTTAGAGTCCGCGCGATTTCCATCAAGTCCCGGTACTCGAGGCCATCCCGCAAGGGCGTATGGGTGAGCCCGGAATACGAATGCAGGTGCAAGCGCACCCCTGCCGCGTCACGATCAAAGCGCCGGGTGAGAAAATGGCAGGCCCCGGCAGTTTCCAACAAGCGGGTTTCCGGCACGGTGATTCCGGCCGCGCGGGCCATGGCCGCATACGCCGCTTCGATGCGACCCGCCTGCAACACCGGCTCGGTATCAAACTTGATCAGCCATCCGCCAAACCCGGACGGCGGCGGATCATCCAGGCGGATTTCAGTAAAATCCTCCGAGATTGCCAGCAATGCTTTCGGCTGGGCTCCGCCGGGCGACATTCCGGAACGCAGCAACGCGGCCAACACCTCACCCGTCTCGCCACGCAGCAGCTCGCGGGCGGCTTCCACCATGGCTCCCAGCTCGGCCACCATGCCGTCGTTGAAATCCGTGCCGTCCGTGCAGGGAAAAAAGGCCAACGCACCCATTTTCCGCATGCCCTGGCAGGCCAGCTTGCGCAAGGCCGTGACCCGGTTCCATGGCATCCCGCGGGCCTCGAAATGCCGTTGCATCAGACGTTCACCCCACCAGTCCGGCAGCGCGTCTTGGAACAGGCCATGGAGTTCGCCAAAGCCAGGTGTCGGGGTGCGCACCGCCCCTCGCGTCGAATTCGGCAGATAGATCGGCGAGAGTTCCCGCGAACCCGCACGCCATGCGTCCGCGTATTCAAAAAACACGGTGCCGCGGCCGTCCTGATAGAGGCGGCCGACGCGTTCGCCGCCGCCGCCGCCGCCCGCCCACTGCACTTCAAGCTCCATCGCCATCCCCTTGCCGCTTCCGGCGCGGCGCGCGCTGCCGCTCACTGCGTTTCACCGCCTCGATCGATTGCATCACCAGTGGTCGTGCAAACAGCCCGCGCAATTCCCCATCCACCCCCAGCGCCACCGCCATCCGCACCAAGCGCTGAAACGAGCCATGGCCCTTGGCTTCAAACAATTTCAAGGTGGAAAGCGCCACGTCCGAGCGCTCCGCCAGTTCCTCCTGCGTCCAGCCTTTGGCCAGACGAAACCCACGCAAGCGCTGCCCGACCTCGCGTGCAAGCGTGACGGGATTGCGTTGCTTAAAAGCCTCTATTTTGTCCACAGGAAAAGCATTAGCCGCATAAGACCATCATTTCAACTATTATTTTCAGAAAGGTCCATCGGCGGCATCTCCGTGAACTCATCGAAGACATTCGAAACCTTGGGCACGATGGGACCCACGGCGGCGATGTCGAGATCGCGCATGTTGAACTCATCGTTGAGACCGAAGTATTCGTCGGTCATGTTACGACCGCCGATGATGGCACAGGTGTTGTCCATGATCATCGTCTTGTTGTGCATCCGGTGATTGAGGCGGGTGAAGTCGAGGATGAAATCCAGTTTCCGGAGCGACCTGAGCCGATGGGGGTTGAACACCCGCACTTCAATGTTCGGATGGGCCGCCAGCACTGCCGTCCCACTGTCTCGGGACTGCAAATACACCGTCAGTAGGTCGGCATCGCGGTGCAGCGGAACACGGCATCGAGCACGTTCTTGTCCGTCTGCGGATCGTAGCAAACCGTCATGGCAGTGCGGTTCTTTTCGTCGTTCCAGTCCTTCCAGTGAATCATCAGGGCCTTGCCATACTCCTTGTGTTCCACCGTCGCCTTGATTTGGGAATCCAGCGAGCCGATGGCGTGCTTGGTCTCGATCAATAGAACGCCCTCGCTGGCGACTTTGCGGGCCTTCA
>JAPLUI010000359.1 GCA_026397725.1 Verrucomicrobiota bacterium
GGTGTGGCGCTGCGCTTCCCACCGCACTCCATACCTTCACCCGCCCGGGCGCGAGCCAAAGTCTGGAGTGCGGTGGGAAGGGCGCAAGCCCGCCACCCCGCTGTGGCTAAACCGTTAGAGCCGCGGGGTTCCCATGAGGAACGCCGAAGATTTCAACATTCAACATTCAACTTCCAACATTCAATGATCAAGTAAGAGCAAGAGATGACACCGCATCGGCACTGCTGCCACCCGAAAACCCATGCGCGGATGATGCACGAATTCGTCTGAAACGCCAGCAAGTGCCAACTCATTTTCCGCCGGGATCAGGAACTGTGAACTGGCGCTGCGGTGGCGGGGCCCCGGCGCGGTGGTCCTGAACGTGGGCACCGGCCGCAATCACTCGGTTCTGGACATGCTGGCAGCCGCCACGTCTTGGGATAGCGGATCGAGGATCCAAGATCGTGGATGCATGAGCGCACTCTTCATCCTATATCCACTATCCGCCATCCTCTATCCGCCATCCTCTATCCACTATCCTCGATCCACTATCCACTATCCTCTATCCGCTATCCTCTATCCACTATCCTCTATCCGCAATCCGCAATCCGCTATCCCTTATCGGCGCAGGGCTGGCACTTGGCTGGACCCCACGGATATTCCTTCCCGGACGGGCCGGATTCCTGATCTCCGCTCGCACCATTGGGCCGAGGCTTGGACCAAGGCCCATGGCCACCGTTCCGCCGACACCACCACCGCCTTCCTCGACGCCCCCGGCCGCTCCACCCACCTTGCCGAGTGGCAGTTCAGGCAGGCCATTGACGCGTCGGACCCGTCGTGCCTATTCTGGCACACGAGATTCCCGGCCTCCCCTGGGTCGCCGCCTTCGATTGGGAGGGACTGGCCGACCAGGCCCGCTCGCTGGAGCCCACCCTCTGCCCCCATCACCGCACCGGAAGAAGAATCGCCCGCCACCACCTCCATGAGGCATCCGTGCAGCGCCAATTCAAGCTCGCCGTCCGCAAGGCGGCCATCCCCAAGCCCGCCACCAGCCACTGCCTGCCACGGCTTTGCCACGCGGCTACTTGACAATCACTACGACCTGCGGACGGTACAAGAGCTGCTCGGTCCCCCCCACGTCACCACCCCCGTCGCAAATGTTCCTTGCGTCGGGGTTCGAAACCGTGCATCCTTCCCTCGTGCAGGCCACTTTTCGCAACGTATGGCGACGCGTCGCGATCAATCACGACCCGTCGTTGAATACCTGTTAGACTTCAAGGAGGGAGTCGCATGTTGTCAAGGCACGGAAAGAGCAGTGGCAGGAAGTGCCATGCAAGCCCTGATGGCGATGTTGCGACTCCGCATCCTGAACGGCGAATGATCAATGATCCCGGAGCGTGTCGAGAGCAGTCAGGCCTTGATCAAGAGATATTTCCTTCCAGCTTCGTGCCAATCAATCCGATGGCGGTTGCGGCAGACGGAAGGGTGGTATCACCGAGCCCCTGCACCATGGCAGCAGCGAGAAACGCATATTCCTCGACGTGGTTGTGAAGGTGGGCGGAGACCCGGCAACAGCTAAGTTCGCCGACTTTGACGAAGGGGACTTCAATCCGATGTTCATCGTGGAGTCGCTGTTGTTCCGGTGCGACCTTGCCGGTGAAGCACCTGTTTTGCAAACGCGGCGGCAGCGGGATGGTGGCCATGCTGCCGAGCATGCCCGCCGGGCACGGTGCCTCCACGTCGAGGGCAGCGCACAAAATGCGCCGGGCTTCGACGGCCAGATTATGGTTGTGGCGGCGTAGCGCAGGCCAGCCGCCGGGCAGCCGGCCACCCAACCAGCGGATCGCCTCGGCAACGCACAACCAAGCGGTTGGATCGAAGGTGCCAGCCCAATCAAAGCGGTCTTGGAACCGGGAAAATCCGCTGCGAGTTGAGTTGTTGCCGTGGCTGATGACGGCCGGTTGCAGCAAGTCCTGCCGATCCTCGCGAGCCCACAGAAACGCGCAGCCCTTGGGCGCGCAGACCCACTTGTGGAGGTTTCCGCAATACCACGCGGGACCGAGCGCGGTCAGGTTCAGCGGCAACATCCCCGGGGCGTGTGCGCCGTCCACCAGGGTCTCGATCCCACAAGCATTCAGCACGCCAACGAGTTTCCTGATCGGGAACACCAACGCGCTGGCGCTCGTGACGTGATCGAGCATGGCATATCTCGTGCGGCGGGTGACCGCAGCCATGACCGCAGCCAGCACCTCGTCCGGGCCGCCGATGGGAAAGGGAATTTGCGCGACGACCACCTTGGCGCCGGCGGCGCGGGCGGTTTCCGTCAGCACATTGCGGCAGGCGTTGTAATCGAGGCTGGTCGTTAGGATTTCATCGCCACGGCGGAGTGGCCAGGAGCGGACCACGGCATTAACGGCGGTGGTGGCATTGGTAACGAACACCAAATCGCGGGGTTTGGCCCCGAGGAATGCTGCCAGCGCGGTGCGGGAGGGTTGCAGGCGGGAGTCGTAGTTGCGCCAGAGAAACTGGACTGGTGAGCGTTCCATTTCCCTGCGGAGGGAATCCTGAAGCGCCAGGATCGGCCTTGGGCAGGCACCGAACGAGCCATGGTTGAGAAAGACCATGTTGCGCTCGAGCATCCAATCGCTGTGAAACGGGGAATGCGCGGGTCGGCAAGGCCTGGGTCGTGTGGGATGCACCGGAGAAGTCACGGCAGAATCATGGCGTGATCCGAGCCGGAAGAGAAGCCTGGAGAAAATGACCCAACGGTTCCAACAGGGTGGCAGCCGCGGCCCTGCAAGCCATTCGACGGTACAGTCACCATCGCGGCAGTTCCCGGTGCCGGGCTGACCGGTATGTCCAAACGTTATACATCGCGCAAGGCCACTATCCGCCTTGGCACCCGGTCCGGCTGGCATTAGGCTGCGGGCCGCCCAAGTACGCCAAGCCATCATCACCCACGATGAATCGTCCTTGCTGGCTGCTTGCCCCGGCTGGCCGGGAAGCACCCCAGGAACCAGGTCTAACCAGCGCAACGTCCCATGAAAATGCTCAGCCCACCACCCACCCCATCCCTCCGGCCCGCATCACGGGTCCGGATGCGCCCGCAAATTCCATCCGGGGGCCACCGGCCAGGACCTTGGCGCTGGTGGCTGCCGTGCGCCTGGGTCATGAGCCTGGCCACTTGGGCCGCCGCCGCCGGCGACCCTGCGGACAGCCATCCCGGTCTCAACCTCATCCCCTGGCCGAAGGTGATCGAGGTGCAACCGGGCTATCTGAAACTCACGGCCGCCAGCCGCATCGTGGCCGGGGACGACTGCCTCAAGACCTTGGCCGACATCCTCGCCGGGGAAATCAACCTGCTCACGGGTTTGAAGCTGCCAGTCACCAGCGGCGCGACCGCCAGCGGCGACATCGTCCTCAAGCTCAACCCGGCCCTCAAGGCCGACGCACCCATCCTCGTGGTTCGCCCGCCCGAGTTGCTGCGCACCACCGACGGCGCCCACACGCTGACCATCGGCGAGCAGGCGGTGGTGGCAGGCTTCGACTACCGCGCGGTGGCCGAGGGCAGCGCAACGTTGCTGCAGGCCCTCCGGCAGGCGGGCGGCCAGGTGGCCTTGCCCAAGCTTGCCATCAAGGATTGGCCGCACGCCGATTACTGCGCGATGATGGTCGATTGCGGTCGTCAGGAACAACCCTTGGAGTGGCTCAGGAAAATGATAGAAACCTGCCGCATGTACAAGGTGCGCTACCTGCACCTGCATCTGACCGATGACCAGGGCTGGACCTTCCCGTCCACCAGGTATCCGCAGTTGGGCTCCCGGAACGTCGGCACCCATGGCGGGCTGGCGCCCAAAGTGTACCCGCTGGCGGACCTCAAGGAACTCGTCGCCTACGCCGACGCGCGTGGCATCGCGATCGTGCCCGAACTGGAAGTGCCCGGCCACAGCGGGGCCGCGCTGCGCTCGCTGCCGGAGATTTTCGACGCCATCAATCCCGAGACCCAACAACCCGTTGGGATGGGCTGCATGAACATGGCCAGCGAGGAGATCTATCCGGCCCTGGACACGCTCATTGGTGAAATGTGCGAGGTGTTCAAATCCTCTCCCTATTTTCACCTGGGTTCCGACGAAGTTTCAATGGGCCGCGTGACGCTCGCCCCCGGCTACCGGGCCTTCATGGAAAATCACGGCCTCAAGAACGACGGCGAGTTGGCCAACCATTTCATCGCCAGCGTCAACGGCATCGTCAAGAAGCATGGCAAGAAGGCCATCAAGTGGGAAGGCCTCGCCGACACGGCAGCCAAAGACATCGTCATCATGACCTGGGACAGCAACAGCAACCGGGCCAGCCAACTCATCGCCCAGGGCTATGCCACCATCACCTGCCCGTGGAACCTGGGCGTGCCGTGGGAACAATGGAACATGTATGTCTGCAACGGCAGCATGCTCAAGCAGGGCGACCCGGTCATCGGTGCCACGCTGGTGGCTTGGGAGCAGTCGGCCGCAACCCACGCCGGCATGGTCCGCAACGTCGCCGCCCGCCAGGAACGCACTTGGGGCCCCAACAACTCGGTGACCGAAGCGGGCTTCGCCTCGCGCTTCCAGGCGCAGGACGCCGCCGTGGGCAGACTCATCGGCCTGCCCCCCAAGGCCCGGCTGGACGCCACCTTCACCGCCACCGCCGGCACCTGCGACCTGCTGCAACCCGTGTTTGCCTTCGATGGCAACGAGGCGACTTTCCACAAGTCCGCCACCGCCCCGGCAGCCGGCGCCAATCTAACGATCGAGCTGGCCACGCCCGCGCTGGGGTATGCCGTCGAGGTTCTAACTGGCATCAACGGCAAGGGGCTGATGGACGGCGCGGAACTGCAGGTTTCGGCCGACGGCAACCGGTATGTCACCGTCGCGAAACTGGCCCAGGGAAGCGCCAGGGCCGTCCTCCGTGCCAACGAGGTGAAGTCCGTGCGCCTGTGGTGCGGCGTGCCGCAGAGCGACCCGATGGTTGTTCGTGAGATCAGGATCCAACTGATGGTTCAACTCAGTGGCGTCGTGGCCGAACCGGGCAAGGTGCTGGGTGCGGACAACCTCGGAGTGCTCATGGGCGACACCACTTTCCAATGGGCGAGCGCGGCCTGCCTCAACCCCGTGATCAACCATGGCTTCACGCTGAAGTTCGATAGCGGCGGCGGCAATGCCAGCGGCTACAACGGCCCCATCTCCGGCACCGGCACGGTGCAGATCCATCAGGGCGGGGCCGACGGCGGCTTCCGCGACTCGCCGCTGGTCCTGGCCGGCAAGGAGCCCAACCCGCTCACCGGCACCTGGCAGGTCAAGTGCGGCCGCTTGACCCTCGCCAAGGACGCGGGCGTCGATGCCGTCGGCGGCACCATCGTCGTCGGCGGCCAGGGTGACAACGACTGTCTGTACTGGGCTAACAACGACCAGGTCAACGATGCGGCGGTGGTGGAACTGCTTGATTCACCCAAGGGCGGTGCGACCCTCAAGCTCAACGGCTGCAACGACAAATTTGCCAGCCTCAAGCTGGCCCCGCACACCCGGATCGTGACCGACGACCAGAAGGCCGGCGGCGTTCTAACAGTCGGCGTCCTGACGGTGGCCGGCAAGAGCATGCCCCGGGGCGTTTACACTTCGGCGGAGCCCTGGCTTGCGGGCAGCGGCTTCGTGGTGGTGGGCGACGTCAAATACGTTGATGCCGCCGGCGTGCTCGACAATGCCAACACCCGCATTGGTGCCGACAACATCGCCGTGCTGACCGCAGCGACGACCTTTGGCCCGGCGACCGGCAACTGTGGCATCCCGGTCAGGCTGCGTGAGTTTGGCCTGACGTTCATGGCGCAAGGCGGCCAACCCACCACCTACCGTGGTTTCATCACGGGCAATGGTGGCGTGACGTGGGTCGCCTCCGCCGATGAGCAGGCACCCTCCGCCCAACCCCTGGAACTCGCCGGGCCCGCCGCCAGTTCATACCAGGGCCCCACCGTGTTGACCCGCGGCATTCTCAAGCTCAACAAGCCCCCGGGCGTGGTCGCCATCCCCGGCAACCTGTTCGTCGGTGGCACCACTGCCGCCAACGCCGGTGACACCGTGCTGCTGGCCGGCGACGGGCAGCTCGCGCCCGCCGCCACCGTCACGCTCAATGGCAAGGCCCAACCGTGCTATCTGGACCTCGCCGGCCATCAGACCGCACTGGCCAAGGTGCTGCTCGAGGGCCAAGTCAAAATCCGCACCGGCAATGGCGGACACCTCGCCGTCAAGCAGCTCATCGTCGATGGCAAGAAGCTCGCGGCAGGCCGTCACCAGGCCCCGCAAACTTGGTTAGATGGCAGCGGCAGCGTGACGGTCGATCCGCTGGTGGCCGTGGCGGGGCGCTATGGCAACCCCAGTGACCAGATTGGTGCGGGCAACCTCGGCAACATGACCGGCGACACCGAGTTTTGGGTCGGCGTGGGAACCTGCGATATCGATCTGATCACCAACGGCCACACCATCACCTTCGATAGCGGCGATGGCAACGCGCTGTGTTACCTGGGAACGATCTCGGGCACGGGCGACGTGGTGCTGTTGATGGGTCCCTCCTACACCGGCTTCAAGGACGCCCCGCTGCGCCTGGCCGGTGACAAGCCCAACACGACCAGCGGCAGGTTCATCGCCCGCAAGGGCCGGGTGCAGTTGGAGAAACCCGCCGGCGTGGACGCCATCAGCGGCGACGCAATCGTCGGCGGGCAAGGCTTCAACGATTGCCTGCACTGGATCAACAGCAACCAGGTCAAGGACAGCGCCACCATCATGGTGCTCAACGCCGGCAACAACGGTGCGGCCTACCTCAGCCTCAACGGCTGCAACGAAACCGTGGCCGCCCTGGTGCTGGCTGCCAATGCCACCGTCAGAACCGACAGCCCCGAGGGCAACAGCGGCGTGCTAACCGTCAAGTCCCTAACCGTGAACAAGGTCCCGCAAGCGCCCGGCACCTACACGGCCACCACCGCGAAGTGGCTCGACGGCAAGGGCAAGGTCGTCGTGATGCCGTGAGCTAACTGGTCAATGGCGGGTTGGATGTGGACCAGTCCGCCGCTGCGGAGCCCATCCCCGGCAACCTCACAGTTCATGAACCCGGCGGTAAATGTGTTGGCACTTCCTGGCGATTCAGACGAATTCGTGAATCATCCGCACACGGGTTTTCGGGTGGCAGCAGTGCCGATGCGGGGTCATGTCTTGCTCTCTTACTTGATCATTGAAATCTATCTCTTCATGGATCATTGGGCTAACATCTGACTGAATTCAACATCCAGGCATAAGCATGGACGCGGCTGTGACATTTCTTGGTCTTACTTGATCATTGAATGTTGGAAGTTGAATGTTGAATGTTGAAATCTTCGGCGTGCCTCATGGGAACCCCGCGGCTCTAACGGTTTAGCCACAGCGGGGTGGCGGGCTGCGCCCTTCCCACCGCGCTCCAGACTTTGGCTCGCACCTGGGCAGGTGAA
>JAPLUI010000511.1 GCA_026397725.1 Verrucomicrobiota bacterium
CTGTTGGCGACAAAGCCGGTGGGATCATGCGCCGGAGTGCCGTTCAGGGTGCCGGGATTGCCGCCTGCGAAGAGGTTGGCGGCGGTCGTGCCGGTGGCTTCGTCCAACGGCAACCACAAGGCGAGGCCCAGTGGCACGCAGGCAGTGCTGTGATTCACCCTTATGTAAACGCTTTCCCCTGCGTTCAGCGTGGGAAAGGGCGGCGACCAGCCCCCTCCTGCTGTGTAAGTGTGGCGTGTGTATCCCCCGCTGCCTGCCGGGCTGCCGGGAAAGTCATCCAAGCCGTTTGGAACGATCCGGTAAACCTCGACACCTGCATAATCGCTCGCGGGATGTCCCGTGATGTTGTCAAACGTGTCCTCCCCGAGCACCTGGCTGCCCAGCAGATACCAGCAACACGGGGAAAGTGTCTTGAGGACCGGTGTCACCAGAGGGGCGCCGTTAAGGGTCAACGTCACGGCTGTTACAGCAGGATTCACGATTCTAATTACCTCGTCGCGTTTCCAGAGAAAGTGGGGGACAGGATCACCGGTGACCGTATCGACCCAGTTTGCCCCATCATATTCGATGAGCGTATCAGGGGCTGTAGGGGCGCAGTCAGACCAGCTCCAAAAATCCAGCTCCAGACCTGCTGGCACCTGACCCGAAAGAAAGGTTGCGTCACCGATTTCGTTGCTGTTAGCTCCGGTGACCTGACAGGTCACGTAGTTTTCTCCAGGTTGAAGTGTCAGTGTCTGCGCGGCAGCGCGACTGCTGATGACGCCAGCCAGCAAGACCGCGCCCGCCAGCAAGGCAGTGATTTGCTGGCCGGCAAGATTCCTCGCCGGGACCAGCAACCGACTGGCGACGAAGGTGAAACTCCGCCAGATTGCGGCGGCTGCTGTTATCCGGTACGGTCCGCCCGGTTTCGCCTCAAGAGCAACGACGGAGCCGTCTGGTTGGAGCGACGCTGGCTCTGAGAGGATCGTGCCGGGATGTCTGACTGCTGTGGGCGTGGTGGACTCTTTCATAAGATTGGTTTCTGTTTTGGTGATTGAATTGTGTTCATTGCCGCTAATGGCCTGGCTGCTGGGAAGAGGATTCTTGGGGCGATCGCGCCTGAGAAACCCAAGGCGCGGATCGGAGATCGAGAGTGAAATGGCTGCTGTGGGAAGAAGTGGGGATGAAACTTGAAGCATCCTGAGGATGGACGCGTTCATGGTTGCTAGGGTTGGTGACGGTTGGTTTGAGGTTCGTGCGGCCGGGGCAGCAACTGGAGATCCCCGGCGCACGGGATCAGTCTCAGCCAGCCGCCGGGTTCCGCGCAATTACGAATTCATTACATTATTTCACGATCCTTTGCTTTTTTGGGCCGGAAACGCCGGAAATCGCCCCACGCGCCTCCCCAGCCCGGCAGGCTGCCGGGCGACAACCTGGGAGGCAACAACCTTGAAAGAGACTCCGCTCGTCATGAGGGATGCGAGGGGGCCACCCGGCGCATCACGGCTACTTGCAGGCGTAACTCAGGGCTTTCACACAGCATTTCCCGGTTACAGTGACCGCGCTCTTGACGACCGCCCCTGCGCAGCACGCCGGCCAGGCCTCGACGGTAAAGGCGCATAAGGCGCAACCCGCGATCGCTTTCGCTGTGAATTCCACCTTGGTGGCGGTGCTATTCATGCAGGTGTTGAATGACCCTTGGTCGAACAGGATCCAGTAGGATTTGCATTTGAGTAACAAGCACCGGTATGAACCCACCCACCTCGAGCGACAGGTTCCCCATTGCAAACTGCAACTACAAGGAACCCCGGTATTATATTCCATCGCGGTTCCTTGCGGATCCAAGGCGCTCCAGGGATTGTTACCGGCGTAGGTATAGGCATTGCCCATTGCGGCCTCGTCGCCCCAGATGCCAATCGAGTCGCGGGTGATGAAACGACCCGCGACGGGATCCTGATAGCGGGTGCGGTAGTAGTAAAGCCCCGTCTTGGGATCATATCGTCTGCCGGTGAAGAGCGTGTCGTTGCCAATCTGCGATGAGGACAACGGCGCACCGCCGCCGTCGAGGAAAGACGGTTCGCCATAGTCACCGTAACGGTACTGTTCGACGACATGGCCCGACGCATTGGTGACCTTGCGGATGCTGCCCAGGGTGTCGGCGTGATAGAAGTATTCCTGGCCACCGCGGTCCATGTAGAGCAATTCGTCAATTTCCCGGCCCCAGACCTGGGTGGCCACGGTCATGTTGCTGTCATCCTGTTCTTCGATCTCCTGCCATCCGGTGTAGTAATGGCGCGTTACGGAGCCGTTCGGATGGGTCCTCTCGACGCGGCGCCCGAAGCAGTCATACTTGAAGGAGGTGGCCTCGGCGGAGGAAGGCTTCCACGCCCGGACCAGCCGGTTATGGCAGTCATAGTGGAACTCCTGCTGACCGGTATTCGTCAGGTTGCCGTTGGCGTCATTGACGCGCGGGCCGGACGGGGTGGCGGTGTATTGGTTCACCTGGAAATCGGCGGGCGGCACGGTGGCACTCATGTAATAGGAGCCGGCATGGCCACCGCCAGTCACGACCACGCGGTTGCCGGCCCCGTCCAGGGTGTATTCGATGATCGGACCGCTGCCGACAGGCTGGGAGGTGACGAGCCGGCTCACCGAGTCATAGGTGAATGATTTGGAATCCAGCGCCGGTGCCAGCAGGTCATTCATGGCGGTCTTGTTGCCCGCGGCGTCCCAGACATAAGTGCGGGAATCAATGGGTGTGAGGTCGATGACGTTCCCGTGCAGTGCCCCGGTCATCCGGCCGAGCAAGTCATAGTTGGCGGTGGCGCGGGTGTCGTTGCCATAATCGCGAATGATCTGCGTGCGATTCACATAGGTGTAACTCGCGAGGTAGGTGAGTGGCGAGGACGGCATGGTGATTCTCAGCGGGCGCTTCAAGGGGTCAAAGGTGGTGTTGACCACCCGCCCGGATGGATAGGTACACGCGAGCCGGTTGCCCACTCCGTCGTGAGTGGAGGTCACCGTCCGGACCGGACCGGCGGGGAGGAGCTGTTGGGTTTCGGTGCTGACCTTGGACAATGAATCGTAGGCGAGCGTCACGGCCGTGTCATCATTCGCGGCGCGGACGACCCGTGACAGGCCGTCATACTGGTACTCCTCGAAGGTGGTTCCCTCAATGCCTGCGGCTCTCGTGACGGTGCGGCCCGTCTCGCGGTCGAGCAGGTCATGGCTTGCCTGCACGACCGTGCCGTTGGCATCGGTGTCGGTGGTGCGGTTGCCATGCACGTCGTATTCCGTCGAGCTGGCGGTGCCGTCGGCACACTCCACCCGGATGCGCCGATCGAGCGCGTCATACCCATAACTTGTCGAGTGTGCGTTGTCGTCGGTCTGGCTGGTGAGGCGGGAGGAATCGTCCCAGGTTTGCCGGGTGGTGATGGTGCCGCTGGGCGTGCCGCCGCCTTCGCCGGTGGTGGTCAGGTGGCGGGTGGTCTGGACCATCCGGTTCAGCCCATCGTATGTATAGCTTACCCGGTTGGCGCGGCCATCCACCGCGGTCACGCGGTTGTTGCGCGAATCGTAGCCGGCTTGGGTCGTGTGGCCGAGGGGGTTCACGCTCCCGACCTGGCGGTTGAGGGGGTCGTAGGTGTAGGACGAGGTGGCGGTGACCAGGGTGCCGTGATCGCGTTCGATGACTGCGGTGACATTGCCGTTAGGGTCATAGGTGAAGCTGACGGTGTCGCCGATGGCGTCGGTCTTCGTCGCCGGCCGGCCGGCGGTGTCGTAGGCGGTGCTGGTGAGGTGGCCGTTGTCATCCTCGTCGGCGATGATCTGGGAATTGCCGTCGTAGGAAGTCAGGGTGGTGGCCTGGCCGTCGCCAATGGGGCTTTGGGTCTGCGGGGCGAAATGGGCCAGGTCGCTGCGAGTGCGCCGGTTCATGGCATCGTAGGTGTGGGTGGTGGCCGCGAGCCGGATGTTGGCGGCGCTCTCGGGGAGGTCAATCAACTCGCCATCCGCGCGGGTGCTGAGGAGGTTGCCATTGGCATCATAATGGTTGGTGGTCACGTTGCCCATGGGGTCGGTGACGATCATGCGCCGATGGTAACCGTCGAAGGTGGCGGCGGTGATGCGGGGGCAGCTCTCGAGTCCGGCGCTGGTGCGGACGAGGTTGCGGTTGGCGTCGTAGTCGGATTGGGTGGTGGCTTGCAACGGGCTGCCCTGGGCGCGGATCTCGCGGAAGACCAGGTTGCGTTCGTCGTAGAGGACCGTGAGGGTGTTGAACGGGTCCGCGCCCGAAGTCGCCTGGCCATAGCGCACAAGGATCGGGTTGCGGTTCGCATCGTAGGCGGTCTCGGTGACCACATTGTGGCCGGGGTCCACTTCCCGGGTGGTGCGGACGAGGGTGTTGAGGATGTCGTAATCATGGGTGGTGGTGAAGGAGGGGTTGGTGGCGGAGAGCGTGCCGGTCTCGTCCACATTCGGCACCTCGGCGCGCACCAGGTTGTTAGTGGCATCGTAGAAGTAGTCTTTGGTGTAACGGACGGTGCTGCCGGTGGCGAAAACCGGCGAGCGTTCGCGGACGAGTTGGTTCAACGAGTTCACCGAGTAGAGCGAGTCATACCCGCGCGGATCGACGATCCGGACCACGTTGCCGGCAGCGTCGTATTCATACGCGGTGGTCAGGGCGAAGCCTGCGGCATCCGTGACCTGCTGATTCAGGTAGCCCGTCTGGGGGCCGCTGGCATGGTAGCTCCAGGTGTCGCGCCGCCGGTAGCCATCGCCCCGGTCGGGATGCACCCGGGCAGTCATTTGCCCGAAGGCGTTGTATTCGAAGTCCTCCATGATAGAGGTCAGCGGGTGGGTGGTGGTGAGGCGGTTGCCATGGTTGTCGTAGGTGTGGCGGGTGAGGTTGCCACGGGCATCGGTGGCCGCAGTCACGAAGTTGAAGCCGCAGCAACCGCCGCCGAAGCTGGTGTCGTAAACGAAGGTTTCTATCAGCTCCGCCTGGTCGCCGCCCAGGGGTCCCGGGAGCCGGTGCCGTTCGCGGAGGTTGCCGCGGAGGCGGGGCGGGGCCGCCGGATTGAGGGCCAGTTCGTAGGTGTTGGCCACGCTGCTGCCGTCGGGATGGATGGTGCGGGTCAGCCGCGAATCGACATTCCATTCCTGGATCGTTTCAAAGAAGACCGGGTCGCCGGGGCGCAGCTTGCCGCTCGGCCGGTTCTGCGTTTCGGTGGTGGTGAGGCCGGGCACGGCGCGGCCGGTGAACTCGCGGAGCCGCACCAGGCGGTTCATGGCCTCGAAGAGATGTTCCGAGACGTTGCCGGTGCCGTCATTGACGATGGCTTTGGAGACGGCGAGGCGATTGGCGGTGGTGGGGCTCACCGCAGCGTACCAGAAGGTGATCACCTCGTTGGGATTGCCGCGAGCCTGCCGCAGGAGCTTGTCGAAGTCGGGGTCGGCCGGGTTGGTGGTGGTGGCGTAGGTGTTGCGCAGCCAGGTCTGGCCTTTGGCGTCGGTGATGGTGAGCAGGTTGTGGTTCAGGCGCGCGTCGGTGAAGCCGGTGGCATAGGTGTAGGTGACCGTCTTGCCGGTGGGGAAATCGTTGCCGTTAGGCGTGCCGGTGACGGCAGGGTAGGTGACCGCTTTCAAATCGCCGGCCGAGCCGCCGGGATCGCCGTTCTGATAGTAGGCATAACTGACCACCCGACCTGTGAAATCCGTGACCGATTGGAGCAGCCCGTCCGCGTTGTAGGCGAATTGGATGTTGCGTCCGAGGGTATCGACGACGGTGGTCAGCTTGCCGTCGGTGGCATACTGGAAGGTCAGGGCATTGCCGTTGCGGTCGATGCTTTGATAGATCTTGCCCTGGCTGGCGCTGCCATCGAAGGGGCGGAATTCCCAGCGGCCGTTATCGGCGAACTTGAGGGTGAAGACGTTGTTTCCGTAGGTGCCTTCACGGGCGAGTTGGTCGGCACCGTAAGTGCCGTCGGGCCGGAGTTGATAGGTATCCTTGCGGCCGTTGCCGTCGAACACCTCGAAGCCGGAGCCCTGGGTCGGCGCGGCAGGTTCAACGTGGATGTTGTAGGAGAAATCCCAACCGCTGCCCTGCGCCGTGGTGGGGCCGACTTTCGAGCGATAGCTGCGCGTCAGGACGAAGTCCGTGCCACGCCCGCGGATCGAGAGGTCCGTGGTGGTGGTGTGGAATTCGCCGGAGAACAAATACGGCAGGGCGTCATCCGGCGGTGAGGAGCCCGGCACCGCTTGCCGCGTCACGGCCCACTGGTCGGATGGCGAGGCCTCGCCCGGGGGCCATGCCGCAGCGGCAGGCTGGCTCTGGCCGCCCGGTTGGCCGGGCGGATCCTGCGGCGGTTCCAACTGCGTGAGCGCCCCGGTCAGCGGGCCTTGGCACGACAC
The DNA here is from genome assembly GCA_026397725.1 of Verrucomicrobiota bacterium. Taxonomy (GTDB): domain Bacteria; phylum Verrucomicrobiota; class Verrucomicrobiia; order Verrucomicrobiales; family Akkermansiaceae; genus Luteolibacter. The sequence continues at coordinate 6,391 of JAPLUI010000511.1, forward strand.
GCGATAGAAGCGCCGCGGCGAGGTCGCATAGTAATCGGTGACGGTGGTTAGAGTGGTGGTGGCCACCACCGACTCCAGCAGAGTCCAGGAGGCATTTGCCAGCGTGGTGCTGAATTCAACATGGTAGATGAAGCCGGCCCGGCTTTCAAACGCGAGGGTTGCCGTGTTCGCGGCGTGGTCGAATTGGGTGACGACCGGCAGGATGGTGCCGCTCACGGTGCTGAGCGTGAGCACCCCGGTGGCCTCGCTGAAGGTCCAGGTCTTGGCCCCTTCGAGCTTCGTCCAGACGTTGGCGGTTTCCGACCAATCCGCGCCAGCCACCACGAAGGTGGGACCGAAGGTGGCGGCCAGGGTCGCGACATGGACCAAGGTCCAGGAGCCGGTGGTGGCGGTCACGGCGGAGGTGTCGATGGTGCAGAAGCCATCCAGGGTAACGGCCCCGGTGCCGGTGATCTGGGTGCCAGATGCATCGCCGACGATGAAGTTCATCCCGGCATTGTCGGCGAGGACCAAGGTGCCGGGGGCGGCGACGTTCACGGCGGAACTTGCGGCCAGGGAGCCGGTCACCCGCAAGGTGCCGGCGGACACGGTGGTCGGGCCGCTATGGGTATTGACTCCCGTAAGCGTGAGGGTGCCGGGGCCGGCCTGGACGAGCGCGCCGGTGCCGCTGATGGTGCCGGCGAAGGTCACGGCGCCCGTGCGGTTCCAGATGAGAGTGCCACGGTCGATGAGGTTGCCGGTGAGCGAACCACTGGTGCCGCCATTGCCAAGCTGCAGCGTGCCCGCCTCGATGATGGTGCCGCCGGTGTAATCGTTGTCGGTCAGGACCGTGAGGACGCCCGTGCCGTTCTTGGTGAGGCCGGCGGGACCGGTGAGCTTGCCGGGGCCGGTGAAGGAATAATTCAAGGCGTTGTTGTCCACTGTAACCATTCCCGGCGCGAGTGCCGTTGTTAGGTTCACCGTGGTTCTCGTGGCGGAATCATCGAACGCCACGGCGTCACCGTCCGTGTAAGTGGCGGCGGAACCACCGGCAGTCCAGTTGCTGGTGGTGCCCAGGTCCCAGTTTTCGCTGATCGTGCCGGCCCAGATCTTGGCCACGGTAAACGTCTCGCTGGTGATGGTGAGGGAGGGGATTGGCGCGGCCACAATCCGCACTGCGGAGAACGCACTCACCCCGGATGCCACCACGGGTGTCACCACCACGCGGTCACCCGCGACCAACTCGCAGTCAATCACCAAGCCCGTGGCTGGCGGGTAGGTCCAGATCCATTGCATTTTGGGCGGCAAGGGCCACAACTTGAGTTTCGCATGCACATCGGTCGGCCACTTCATCGCCGTCAGCAGATTCGTGAAAATCCCGCCACCCGGTGACGCTTCAGTCGCCGTTTTCTGCGCCACCAGGTTGTTGCCGCTATAGACCTCCACCGTGACGCTGCCCGCCCCGAGCGGCGAAAAATCGGCGCTGGCCACATAGTCGTCGGTCCCGGCCTTGGTCATGATCGCCGTCCCTAACAACCCGTTGGTCACCGGACCCGCCGTGCCGAGGATTTGCATCCGCAAAAACGAGTCGTCCTGCGCGTCCTCATCGATGGGATCCAACTGCGCTTCCCAGCCCACGGCATTGGCGGGCATCGCCACCTCCACCCCGTCGTTGCCGCTGCTGCCCAGATTGGCAACGACCAACTTGCTAGATTCCACGCACAAGGTCGCGTTGCCCAGCGCGGTGTGTGCCAAACCGGCGTAAGTGACCGAACTCGTTGCGGCCAGGGTGACCGTCACGGTGTAGTTCTTGGTGGTGATGCCATCCGCAGCGGTGACGGTGTAGCTCTGCGGGCTGGTGAAATTCCGGGTGGTGCCGGAGGGCGGCGCCCCCGTGGCGCCGGGGGAAACCGAGTAGGTGGGTGCGAGGGCCGTCACGTCCGTGCCGCACGGCACGGTCATGCTGATGCTGGTGCCGGCAATCGTGGTGGCAGGCAGTCCCGGGAACACGAAGGTCAGGATGTCGGCCGCACTGCTGAGAGGGCCGACTTGGATTTTGCCGGTGCCGGTGATGGCGCCGCCGGTGTTGGTGGAGTCATACAGACCGTTGGGCTGGGACACGCCGCCGATGACCAGCGCGCCGACTCTGTCGGTGACGCCGTGGGGCAAGTCGAGCACGGCCCCGCTTGCAATGGTGAGGGTGGAGGCATCGTCCAGATAGGCGTGGGCAAGCGACAAGGTGCCGCTGAGCACCGTGGTGTTGAGCGTGTAGGTGTTGTTGCCCGTGAGTATGAGGGTGCCGGGGCCGGCCTGGGTGACGTTGCCGATGCCGCTGATGGTGCCGGCGTAGGTCACGACCCCCGAGCGCATCCAGATCACAGAGCCAATCGCAATACCATCATCGAATTTCATGAGATTGCTGGTGACCGAGCCGCTGGTGCCGCCATTGCCAAGTTGCAGGGTGCCCTCATTAATGATGGTGGCGCCGGTGAAGTCGTTGTCGGTCAGGAGCGTGAGAACGCCCGTGCCATTTTTCGTTAGACCGGTGGGACCGGTGAGCTTGCCGGACCCGGTGAAGGTATAGTCCTTGCTGCTGTTGGTCACGGTCACGCCACCCGGCGCGAGCGTCGTGGTTAGATTCACCGTGGTTCGCGTGGCGGAATCGTCAAACGCCGGGATATCCCCGTCACCGTACTTGGCAGAGAAGCCATCGGCGGTCCAGTTCGCGGTGGTGTTGAGGTCCCAGTCGCCGTTCACGGTGCCGGACCACAGCAGCGGGTTGGCCAAGCGGAACACATAGGCGCTGCCCGCATTCACCCTCCCAGGCGTGTCAGCCCAGTAAGCCCCTATCAACGCCGTGTTGCCGTCACCGCTCAGGCTTACCGCAATGCCGAAATTGTCAGTGGTCTCGCCGTCGTTCGCGGACAATTTCGGCAGTTGTGGACTCCAGGTGCTGGTGCCGCGTGCAAACAGATACGCGCTCCCCGTATCCGGCCCCGCCGGCGTGTCATTATACCTGGCCCCCACCAGCGCCGTATCTCCCATCCCGCTCAGGCGCACGGAAACTCCGAACCAGTCACCGGCCGCGCCGTCGTAGGCCGTCAGTTTCTCCTGCTGCATCCAAGTACCCCCGCTGCGGGCAAACACATACGCGCTCCCCGCGTCCGCCCCTGCCGGCGTGTCATCCCCGTAGGCCCCCACCAGCGCCGTGATGCCATCCCCGCTCACATGCACGGAATAGCCGAGGAAGTCATTGGCGGCGCCGTCGCTCGCAGTCAAGTGGGGCTGCTGGCTCCATGTGGTGCCGCTGCGATCAAACACGTACGCGCTCCCCGCATGCAACCCCCCCCCGGTCGTGTTATGCCAGTAAGACCCGACCAGCGCCGTGGTGCCAATCCCGCTCACGCTGACGGAAATGCCGAATTTGTCACCAGCCGCGCCATCGCCCGCCGTCAGTTTCGACTGTTGGCTCCAAGTGGTCACATTGCGCACAAACACATACGCGCTGCCGGCACCCGAGCCCGCCGACGTGCTATCCATGAACGCGCCGACCAGTGCCGTGTTGCCATCCCCGCTCACGCTGACGGCATTGCCGAAGATGTCTCCGGCCGCGCCATCGCCCGCCGTTAGTTTCGCCTGCTGACTCCAAGTGGTGCCGCCGCGCACAAACACATATGCACTCCCCGCATCCGCCCCGGCCGGCGTGTCATCGTAAGCAGCTCCCACCAGCGCCGTGTTCCCATCCGCGCTCAGGCTGACGGACTGTCCGAAACGGTCATTGGCTGCGGCATCGCCCGCCGTCAGTTTCGCCTGTTGATTCCAAGTGGTGCCGCTGCGCACAAACACATACGCGCTCCCCGCATCCGCCCCCGCCGGCGTGTCATCGGAGTAAGCCCCGACCAGCGCCGTGTTGCCATCCGCACTCAGGGTGACGGCGTTGCCGAAATTGTCATTGGCCGCGCCGTCGCCCGCCGTCAGTTGGGCTTCCTCGGTGGTGATGAGCGGGTCGATGGTGACCGGATAGGTGGCGTCGCGATCATTGACCACCAGGGCCAGTTGTGTTCCTTGCACCTCAAGGTGAGCCGGCAGTTCACGCTGCGTGGCATCCCATACTTTCAACCCGCTGTAACGCAGTGCCGCCCGGCCCGCGACAGTCACGAACCTAACCGCACGGGTGCCGCTATCCTGCTCGAGTTCCGGCCGCAAGTCTCCATCCGCCTCTAGCAGAATCCGCAGCGCCCCGGTGCCTCCCGGCGGCACGCTGTACACGGTGAAGCCCTGTTCCAACCCGGCCGCCGTGTTTGCATACCACTCCACCACCGCGCCCTTGGCTCGCGACAACTCCACGCGGTTCTGCCGGGCACTCACCCCGGCCACATCCGCCGCCTGCATGGTTTCGCGGCCATAGCCGCGCAGCCGCAGCTTGAGTTGCCATGGGGCTTGCCGGGTTCCGGCGGATTGCAGTTCCAGTCCGTCGGCGCGGAACCAGCAGTGCAGGGCCTGGGCCGGATTGCCCGCATAAACCCCGCCGCCGGGGCCGGTGGCCGGAGGGTCCGGGACGGTTTCCACCGCATAACGTGCCGCCTGCACCGCTTGCATCAAGGATTCGTAATGGCCCGGTTGCCGGAGCCGCGCGGTGGCCGCGTCGTCTTGGCGCGGCGACGCGGCGGGAATGTTCTCACGGGCCCGCCCGGCGAGCAGGCCATTGCCAGTGACGGTGTTCCAGGCGGGATCCGCGGCACTGGCGGACTGGCTGGCGAGGAGGGTGGCGAGGGCGCCTGCAAGCATGTGGGCGGCGATGGGTCTGGTGCGGACCAGGCGGAGAATGAATGACGGGTTCATGGTTGTTAGGGGGGTGGTTTGAGGTTGCTGCGGGAGGGCCAACGAGCGGAGAACCCCAACGCATGGAATCAATATCGACCAGCCACCGGGTCCCGCGCAATTGCGAATCCTTTGGATTTTTTCCTTCACGATTTTTTGGGTTTTGGCCCGAAAACGACGAAACCGTGAACCGTCGGAAACCGCCGCACTCGGCCTTACCGGAACGTCGGCTGGCCGGAGGGACGCCTGGACGGAACCAACTCCTCTCATCCTTGAAAGCATTGAATGTTAAATGTTGAAATCTTCGGTGTGAAGAATGGTGTAGCCGCAGCTCTAACGGTTTAGCCGCACCGCTGTGGCTAAGTGCCCGCACAATCATAGCTGTCGCATGCGCATGAGGTGCCATGTAGCGGCGGTCTGTGACTACTTTTCCCCTGCGGGAAAAGTCGCTGCCATGAGAAGAGCCAAAGCGCTTGTGCTTTCGCATCGGCGGTCATAGACGGCCGCTACAATTCGATGGTTATTCTTGCGCGGGTACTAAGTCCCGGCGCTCACTGCGGCCGGGCCATCGTCCGGTCCGTCACCAAGTATATGAATGGACGCGGCGGTGACAATTCTTGGTCTTACTTGATCATTGAATGTTGAATGTTGAATGTTGAAATCTTCGGCGTGCCTCATGGGAACCCCGCAGCTCTCCCGGTTTGGCCATAGCGGTATGGCGGGAAGCGCAGCGCCACACCGCTGTGGCTAAGTCCCGCCACCCCCCGGAAGGTGCCAAGTCAGGTTCCGGGATGCATGGCCAATTCCTTGTCAATTCAAGGTCCAACCCAGGAAGTGTGAAATGTTCAAACTTTTCCATTGCGCTGTTCTTTTGAACGGCTATCTTATCGTCATGTCCCAGTCACCGCCTCCCTCACCGGCCGCTTCCGCCGCGACTCCGGCCCGGCTGAGTTTCCTCCACCGCCTCGAATCCCTCGCCATCCGCCCCACCACCCGCGACTACTACGTTCGCTGGGCCGAGGCCTGGACCAACCCGCCAAATGGATTGATGAGTGATGATTGTTGAATTTTGATTTCAGAAGTGACTGAAAGGCGAATTCTTCATCTTCCATTCA
>JAPLUI010000120.1 GCA_026397725.1 Verrucomicrobiota bacterium
CCGGGTGGACGGGAGCCGCCTCGGGCACGACCAACCCGCTCTCGCTGCTGATGGATGCGGACAAGACGATTGGAGCCACGTTTACGCGACAATATACCCTCAGCGCCAGCGCGGTGAGTAATGGGACAATTGGTGGAATTGTGGCCGGTGGCAAGTATCTGACAGGCACCACGGCCACGCTGACGGCGGTTCCGGCGGCGGGCTATGCGTTCACCGGGTGGACGGGGGACGCCACCGGCACCGCCAACCCGCTGTCCCTGCTGATGGATGCGGACAAGACCATCGGTGCGAATTTCACCCGGCAATACACGCTCACCGCCAGCGCGTTGAGCGATGGTTCGATCACCGGCATCGCTGCGGACGGCAAGTATCTGACGGGCACCACGGCCACGCTGACGGCGGTTCCGGCGGCGGGCTACGTGTTCACCGGGTGGACGGGGGACGCCACCGGCACCGCCAACCCGCTCTCGCTGCTGATGGATGCGGACAAGACGATCGGGGCGACTTTCACCCGGCAATACACGCTCACCGCCAGCACGTTGAGCCGTGGTTCGATCACCGGCATCGCTGCGGGCGGCAAGTATCTGACAGGCACCACTGCCACGCTGACGGCGGTTCCGGCGGCGGGTTACGTGTTCACCGGGTGGACGGGGGCGGCCTCGGGCACGACCAATCCTCTCTCGCTGCTGATGGATGCGGACAAGACGATCGGGGCGACTTATGGCGGTGGAATCGAGGTGCTGGTGGGCGGGCAAGTGCCCGCGGGCAGCGAGGTGGTCGGACGTGGCACGCTCATGGTGACAATGCACACGGCATTCGCCAACGGCACGATCTTATACACATTGGACGGCTCAGCGCCGTCGCTCGGTTCGAAGCTCTACACCGGGGCCTTGACGATCAACCGTTCGTGCATAGTACGCGCCGTGGCATACAGTGCGGACTTTTCCAGCCAGATGCAAAGTCCACCACTTGCCGTGGTGATTGTTCCAACCCTGACCGCCACCACGGCGGGAGGCGGAAGCGTTAGTGTTCAGCCGCCGGACGGATCCTACGCCAGCGGCTCGATGGCCACCCTGACGGCCACGCCGGTAGCCGGGTGGACATTCCTGCAGTGGCTTGGCGATGCCAACGGCACCGATCCTGTGACCAGCGTCCAAATGTCGCGAAACAAATGCGTGCAGGCGGTCTTTGGAACAGCGGTGAACACCACAACGGTTGGCAGCGGTACAATCCGGCAGAATGCGGTGGCCGCATTCTACCCCTACGGCACGAGGATCCGGTTCAGCGGATTGCCCGCGAGCGGAAATTACCTGGCATTTTGGGGCAACGCGGTCACCAGCACGGACAACCCGTTGGATTTCCCGGTGACCACCCCCAACCCCACGGTGACGGCGGTCTTTCAGCCCTTGGGTATAGGGCGGTTTGCCTTGGCCTTGGTGGCGGAAGGTGGCGGAGATGTGGCGGCCACTCCTGCAGCGAACAGATACAACAGTGGAGCCAGTGTTCGCGTAACAGCACAGCCGGATGTGGGACAGGATTTCGTCGGTTGGAGCGGCGATGCGGCGGGATCAATCAATCCGCTGACCGTGGCGATGAACCAGAACAAGGCCATCACGGCGGTGTTCACGAAACGCCCCGGATTGCGGATCGACACCTCCCCTGAGGGCCTTGTTGAGGATGGTTGCAGGCTGACGCTGACGGGCGAATTTGGCAAGCAATATGAGATTCTCGGCTCAGCGGATCTTGTGAACTGGATTCGGGCTGGAACGTTGACCAATGTTTACGGCACCAGCCAGTTTACCGACGACGATGCCACGAACCTGCCCCGCCGGTTCTATCGGGCCGCGATTCTGAACCCGTGAACTTGTGATCGAAGCCTCCGCCGACCTAACCGTTACGCCAACCACCATGGAAATCACCACCGTCGGCGAGTTGCTCCACTGGTCCTATGCGAACCTCGCAATGGCGCATTCGGCCATCACCGCGAAGACCGAGAAATACGGGCGTGCCCAGTTCATGATTCGCTCGCGGCTCTATGCCGGGCTCAGCAAACAGACCATGGGCATTGGCCCGCTCGCGGACGACGAGCGCCTGAAGATGGTGCTCCCGCAGGCTTGCTGCTACTGCGGAAGTCGCGAGTTCTTGTCGGTTGACCATCTCATTTCGACCAACCGCGGCGGTGCCAATACCGGCGACAACCTTGTCTGGGCCTGTCGTGCCTGTAACAGCTCCAAGTGTGCCCGCGACGCCCTCGAATGGCTGGCCGCGAGAAACCAGTTTCCGCCGCTCTTGCTGCTTCGGCGTTATCTCAAGCTCGCCATCGAGATGAGCCGCGAACGGAACCTCATGAACACACCGCTTGCCGCAGCACCCGAACTCCCGTTCTCATTGTCAGCAATCCCAAAGACCTTTCCCTTACCCAGCCAATTGAAACTGTGGGTGGTGGCATTGGCCTAGTCCCTCATTCCAGCGAAAACAAGAGATGCCGGATAAGCAGCGATGAAAGATTTACGTTGCTGTTGCTCCACTATCTCGACCGGACGCGACCCGGCCACGCGTTCCTCGGCACAACCAACTTTGAATTGCCCCGCCTAACAGAACGCCTCCGGACCCGCTCCCAATCGGTCCGCCTCCAGCCACCGGACAACGAGGCTCTCGCGGTCTTCCTCGCCCGGCGCTGGGGCGCTCCCATCGCTGTCACCCTCATCAGATCGCGGAAGGGGTCAAGGGCAATGTCAGGGCGGCAATGGCGGATTTGGAGATGAGGGTTAAGAGCGGCAGATACGGGCGGTGAAGATGCCACAGCCGCGCGGTCGTGGCGAGCAAGCGGCTCAGGATGGGGGTGCGCATCGGAGCGCCACGGGAAGCGCCAGCCGCAGATTGATAAGGATTTCCGAAATTGCCGGACTGGCCGGGAATCGGCTTGGGAGTAGGGGCCGGGGCGATTTGTCTTGGTTGTTGTTGTTCCGGGGGAAAGCGTATCTTTGATTTCAGTCCTACACCACCGCCATGAAAGCACCCAGCATCCTCGCCACCTTCGCCTGCGCCGCGCTCGCGGCATTTACTCACCCGGCCAGCGCCGCGCCGGGCGATCTCGACCTCAGCTTCAACGGCACCGGTAAGGTGACCACAAATTTCGTGGGGAATAGCAGAGATCACTCCAGTAGCATAGTGGTCCAGAGCGACGGCAAAATCGTCGTCGCTGGACAGTCCCTGAATGGGAGCAACCAAGACTTTGCACTCGCCCGTTACAATACCGACGGAACACTCGACACAACTTTCAACGGCACGGGCAAAGTGACGACGGATTTCTTCGGTCAAGAAGAAAGGTGTTGCGGCGTCGCACTTCAAAACGACGGCAAAATCGTGGTTGTGGGTGATGCCAACACGGGTACCACCTCTGATCTCATTGTCTTTGCACTCGCCCGTTACAATACCGACGGGACACTCGACACGACCTTCGGCGGCACCGGCAAGGTGACCACCGACATCGGCGCAGACTACGACGTTGCCCAGAGCGTGGCGTTTCAACGCGACGGCAAGATCGTGGTTGCGGGGTTTTCATACAACGTCGGCAGAAGTACCGCCTTCACGATAGTCCGCTACAACGCGAATGGCACGCTGGACACCAACTTCAACGGCACCGGCAAGGCGATGATCGACATTGGTGAGTATGCCGATAATGGACACGCAGTGGCCATTCAACCCGACGGTAAGATCGTGGTTGCAGGTAGTTCCAACAATGCGAGCGGCAGCACGTACCACGACTTTGCGCTAGTGCGTTGCAACGCCAATGGCACACTCGACACGACCTTCGGCGGCACGGGCAAGGTGACCACTGACATCGGCAGCGGCGATGATTTTGGGAAGAGCGTGGCGATTCAACGCGACGGCAGAATCGTCGTCGCTGGACATTCCATGCACTCCGGTAGCGTCTTCGCAGTTCTGCGCTACAATTCCAACGGAAGCCTGGACACCAGCTTCGGCGGCACCGGTATGGTGACGACCGACATCAGTAATAACGATTATGCGACGAGTTTGGCGATTCAACCCGACGGCAAAATGGTCGTCGGGGGGCGGTCTTACAAGGAGCACAGCGGCACCTACTACTTCGACATTGCACTGGTCCGCTACAATTCCAACGGAAGCCTGGACACCAGCTTCGGCGGCACCGGTATGGTGACGACCGACATCGGCGACTCGGAAGGGTGGGACCACAGCGTGGCGTTTCAACGCGACGGCAAAATCGTCGTTGCGGCAACTTCCTACAACGGCACCAACCACGACTTTGCGCTGGTCCGCTACGAGGGCTACCCCATCGACACCGATGGCGACGGCATACCGGACATTTACGAAACAGGAACCGGGATTTACGTTTCGCCGACGGATACCGGCACAGACGCGAAAAACTCCGATTCCGATGGTGACGGACTCAGCGACGGAGCCGAGGTTCTAATCTACAACACGAACCCCAATGTTGGCGACACCGACAGCGACGGCTACCTAGACGGCTACGAGGTCCTGACCGGCAAGCTGCCGCTCGACCCGCTGGACCATCCCGCGCTGGTGGCGGAGGCGAGGACCGCCATCGAATTCACCTTCCCATCAGGCCTTGGCAAGACCTATCGGATAGAGGACTCGACCGACCTCGCCACCTGGACCACCGTGGAAACCGGCATCGCAGGCACCGGCGGGCCAATCCAAAGGTTCTACTCCACCCGCAACGTGGCGAAACGGTATTTCCGGGTGGAAGAGGAAGCGCCGTAGCCGGGCCGCCTCTCTTTGGTTTCTCCGACACGCCAATTCCATTCCTACAACAGCATGAAAACACAAGCATCAAATCGACAACGGAAATTGCTCCGGTTCTTTGAAATCCCATTCGGGCCGAACATCAGTGCTGGCGCAGCGGGCTGGCATATTGGATGGCTGATGGCGGACGAGCCGAGCCGTGAGAGATGGGAACGCTATCTCTATCTGACAGGGGACTTTGACAGCACTTCAGACCAACTCATGCCGTTTGCCCCGGCACAACTGGAGGCCGTTCGGATTCCTGCCGGTTGGAACTCTGAGCAGGCCAGATCGGATGTTGCTGCAAAGATTATGACGGAGCAGACCCCTTTCGATTTTCCGCAACCCGAGGTCCACTTCGCCGGACAGGTCTTCATCTTTACAGGCAAATTCGAGTTTGGCTCACGCAAGCAGTGCCAGGACGCCGTGATCGCATGCGGCGGAAAAGCACCTGATTCCAAGTCCGTTTCTCATGATGTTGACTATCTAGTCATCGGGACACAAGGCAGCCCCCGATGGAAACGGGGATCCTTTGGAAACAAGATTGAGAACGGCATTTTGGCTCGGCGAGACTTCGGCTCTCCGGCGATTATTTCCGAAGACCACTGGAAATCGTTCCTCTGAGCGAGAAAGGGGCGAGCCCCCACACGCGCATGGAACCCACCCGCCCCGCGACATGGACGGCGACGGGCTCAACGACGGGCCGGAGTTCCTGACCCATCACACCGATCCGCTCGTCTCGGACACCGACGGCGACGGCTTCCTTGACGGTTACGAGATCCTGATCGGCAAGCTGCCGCTCGACCCCCTGGACCATCCCGCGCTGGTGGCGGAGGCGAGGACCGCCATCGAGTTCACCTTTCCTTCGGCGCTTGGCAAGACCTATCGGATAGAATCCTCGCCCGACCTTGCGACGTGGGAGCTTGTTGAAGCCGGCATCCCCGGGACCGGGGAGCAAATTCAACGGTTCTACTCCACCCGCAACGTGCCCAGGCGCTACCTGCGGGTGGAAGAGACAACGGCACCGTGAGCAGGTGATGGCGGCACCTTCAGATCTCAGAGACACACGTAACAAAAACAAACAAACAAACAAATAGGATGAAAACGTCGATAATGACAATCGCATTGGCATATATTCATGGGGCAGCAATGCTGCCCGCCCAGGAGTTGCACACAGTTAGGGCCCGTAAAGAAATAGACCTTACAAGATCTGCATGTTGGCATGGAATGTATTTGGTAAAATGATGAGGGGTAAAATGATGAAGAACTGGAATCTGGCTTCGGTTCTCTGGAGTTCTGATCTTTTCTTCCATGATTTTACCCTTCATCATTTTACCAAATTTCTGAATGATCAGACTTCTAACGCCATGGATGTTTGGTTACGGCTCCTGAGAAGTTTTTTCGTTACTACTCAGGTTCCAAAGAATTCATGGCAGAATCATTCATGGCAGAATCATTTTTCAAGAGTCTTGAGGGGGATTCATCACTGGTCTGTCTGTCTGCGTGCGGATGCGCACAGACAGGGGTTGATCCAATGACTTTTTCCAATTCTGAAATGATTCTGCCATCAATGATTCTGCCATACCTGAGTAGTAACGATATAACAATAAGAAATGAGCGATGGGGTGCCAGTGGCAGGCTGCCAGAGGAGCGGCTTGACCACCATTCGGAAGCAATCTTATCCGTGCAATCCGGTGCGCCAGGCCAAGACTGGCTTCTCTATTGATCTGAAATGTGATCAACATGTCAAATAAGTGTCCAACATGTAGCCAATCCGGCGCTGAAAGGAGCAATCCCCAAGGCGAAGCCCGGTGCGGC
>JAPLUI010000266.1 GCA_026397725.1 Verrucomicrobiota bacterium
ACGCTCCGCGACCATCGACAACGCCGCCGCCCGGCGCCTGTTGCAGAATCTCACACTTCCTGGGCTGGACCTTGAATTGACAAGGAATTGGCAATGCCTCCCGGAAAATGACTTGGCACACCCCGTGGGGTGCCGGGACCGTCATCCGGTCGGAGATGTTAGGCCATGGTTCCTCACTGTTGGCAGGTGAGGGTGCCAGTTCCTTTTGCATGCCACAGGCGCGAGCCAAAGTCTGGAGTGCGATGGGAAGGGCGCAGCCCGCCACACCGCTTTTGGCTCAACCGTTAGAGTTGCGGGGTTCCCATGAGGCACGCCGAAGATTTCAACATTCAACATTCAACTTCCAACATTCAATGATCAAGTAAGACAAAGAAATGTCACAGCCGCGTCCATTCTTATACTTGAAAATTCAATGATCAAGCAAGAGCAAGACATGACCCCGCATCGGCACTGCTGCCACCCGCAAACCCATGCGCGGATGATTCGCGAATTCGTCTGAAACGCCAACCAGTGCCAACTCATTTTCCGCCGGGATCAGGAACTGTGACGTTGCGCGTTGCCGATCCCTACGCCCAATGCCACGAGTTCGACGGCTGGGACATTTACGCCGTTGACGGACACTATCACAAGGCCGCGTGTTACGATCCGAAGCTCGTGGCCTCCGATGGCACGCTCAGAGCCAAGGCAACCGGGCATTTCTTCCGCATGAACATGCGCACCCACCACCCCGGTTGCCTCGCCATGGACGCGCCCAAGGACGGGAAGAAAATGGCACCTGACATGGCCGCCATCAAACGATTCCCTCGGGAATCGGACTTGGCAGCAGTGCGGTGGTGTGGCACGTTCCCGCCATGAGCATCATCGCGACTGTCGAGAATGACACGATCAAACTTCCACCGGACGTGCATCTGCCGGACGGGACGGAAGTGAACATCGTGACCAGAACGCCATCAAGCCGAGCCAAGGCCCCGCAGCAAACATTCGCGGAACGATACGCGGAATTCATCGGAAGCTGGGAGGACGGTCCTGTTGACCTGGCGGCAGAGCATGACCACTGCGCCTCCGGCACACCCAAGCGGACGCCATGCAGGCGATCTTTGCGGACACCTGTTGTTTTCTCGTCCTTCTCGACCGGCGGGATGCGCATCACCGGAGGGTGGTGGATTTTGCGACCGGTTTCAACGGGGCGCTGGTGACGACCCGTTGGGTGCTGGCGGAGGTGGCCAATGCGCTGAGCGCATCACCGGCACGTGCGGCGGTAGCGCGGTTGCTCCAACGGGTCGAGGAGGATGACAGCCTCCGCGTCATTCGGAGCAGCGATGAATTCTACGGACGGGGGCTCGCGCTGTTCTCCAAGCGCCCGGACAAGGACTGGTCGCTGACGGACTGCATTTCCTTTGTGGCGATGGCGGACGAGGGGCTGGCGGGTGCGCTGACGGGGGATCGACAAAGGTTTTCACGTCGTCGCGGTCTGCGCGGCCGGATTCCTTCTTGCGCTGCCGGATCCGTTCCGGTCCGGTCGTGTCGCCGGGAGCGGGACGGTTCAACATGGCTGCGCGGCCCGCGCCCGCGCCCGCGCCGCTTCCGCGGAGAATTTTGAAAGTTCGGGTTGGCGTGCTGCGTATGGGGATATCTCTCATGGACATGCGGCCATCATGGCCACCAGCCGAAGTGCAACGAACCAACACCGAACCATCAGCATTATGAATTCAAAATCGAAAACCCTGTGGCTGTTACTGGCCACTGCTGCAATCTCCCAGGGTGCCCCCCCGGCGACCGTCACTGTGGGCAAGCCCGGCAACGCGGCTGACTCCACCGGCTACGGTGCCGTCGCCTACGAATACAAGATCGGCAAGTACGAGGTGACCAACGAGGAGTACTGCAAATTTCTCAACGGCGCGGCCAAGACGGATTCGTTTGAACTCTACGACGGCCGGATGGCCGAGCAATACGGCGGCATCTTCAGGAGCGGCGAGGCGGGCAGCTTCACATACAGCGTCAAGGACGGCATGGGCAAGAAGCCGGTGAACTTCGTGACCTGGCTGTCCTGTGTGCGCTTCGCCAACTGGCTGTCCAACGGCGGGGGCAGTGGCGACACCGAGACGGGTGCCTACACGATCAAGTGGGGGCAAGTGACCCCGCCGAATCACGCCACCCTGGCTGCGGGAAAGACGACGAAATGGGTGCTGGCCAGTGAAAACGAGTGGTACAAGGCGGCATATTTCGACGCCGAAAAGCCGGGTGGTGCAGGCTATTGGCCCTATGCCGCCAAGGGCGGAAGCGCCCCGGCGTGCAACCTTAGCAGCGATGCCCCGAGCGAGGTCGGCAGCTTCAAGACCGCGCCCAGTCCGTGGGGCACCTTCGATCAGAACGGCAACATGTGGGAATACAATGACAGCATGTCCGGTGACAAGGTGGGTCTGCGCGGGGGCTCATTCTACCTCAACGACAAGGACGCCTACCTGCTCTCGTCCACCCGCTACGATGTGCTGGGTGCCAAGTGGCCGAATTACGGCTTCCGCGTGGTGGCCCTCGGCTCCGGCAAGTCCGAGCCGGCCCCTGCGCCGAAACCTGCCGACAAATGAAGTGGCGTGCCGCAAGGCGCTGCCAGGCATGGCATCCTGAGTGCGGAGGAAAGGCCTGATATCACGCGCAGCTTGGCGGCGGGCGGTCTGCCCGCGAACCCGGCAAACGAGATCAACAAAGGCACCACCTCGAGCAAGTTAGACAAAGCAATGTCACAGCCGCGTCCATTCTCATCCTTGAACCCGGGCCTTTGCCAGCCCGGGTCAGGGGCCTGAGGGATGTGAGGTGAATGGCGCGGCGGTCAGATGTGAATGGCGTGGCCTTCCGCAGCGAGGGCGGCTTCGTGAATCACCTCGGACATGGTGGGATGGGCGTGGATGGTGGCGTGGAGGTCCTCGGCAGTGAGTTCCTGATCCAGGGCGAGGCCCATTTCGGCGATGAGTTCGGTGGCGTTTTCGCCGATGATGTGGGCGCCGAGCAGTTCGCCGTGGGCTTTGCCGAAGAGCAGCTTGGCAAACCCTTCCGGCTCGCCGGAGGCAATGGCTTTGCCGATCGCCATGAAGGGGATCTTGCCGACGCGGTACTCGATGCCCGCTGCCTTGAGGTCGCGCTCGGTCTGGCCGACCGAGGCGACCTGCGGATGGCAATAGGTGCAGCCCGGGAAGTTCCTGACTTGGCGCGGTTGGTGGCCGTCGAGATAGAGGCCTTCGACCGCCTGCACCGCCTCAAACGACGCGGTGTGGGCCAACCACGGCGGGCCGGTGATGTCGCCGGCCGCATAGACTCCGGGCAGGGAGGTTTCATAACGCTCGCCGACGCTGATGTAGCCGCGCCCGGTGAGTGTGGGTTGCATGCCACCGGGCAGGACGGGCTGGATGCCGATGGCGACGAGGCAGATTTGGGCGCTGATGACGCCGGATTCCTTGGGTCCCTCGACGGTGATGTCAACGTGGCTGCCATGCTCGGAGGCGGCAATCACCTTGGTGTTGGTTAGGCAGCGGATGCCCTGTTTGACCAGGGATTTTTCGAGTGCCTCGCCGACTTCATCATCCTCCACCGGCAGGATGCGCGGGAGCATTTCAACGAGAGTGACCTGGGTGCCAAAGGCATTGTAGATGTAGGCAAACTCGACGCCGATGGCACCGGCGCCGATGATGATCAGGTCCTTGGGTTGGGATTCGAGCACCATGGCCTCCTTCGAGCTGAGCACCGAGGTGCCATTGAAGGGCAGGAGCGGCAAGCCGCGGGACTGGCAACCGGTGGCGATGAGGATGTGGCGGGTTTCGAGTGTCCGGGTGCTGCCGTCCGCCGCCGTGACGCCAACCTGGCCCGGCGCCTCGATGGCACCAACGCCGCGCACGTAATCGATTTTGTTTTTCTTGAAAAGAAATTCGATGCCGCCCGCGAGACGGCTGGAAACCTTGCGGGAACGCCCGATCACCGCCGACCAATCGTAAGACAGCCCGTCGATTTTCAACCCGAACTCGGCCGCCTTATGGGTGAGCGTGGAATATAACTCGGCATTCTTCAACAGTGCCTTGGTCGGGATGCAGCCCCAATTCAGACAGGTGCCGCCCGCCCGATCAGCCTCGACACAGGCGACAGTTTTTCCAAGTTGGGCAGCGCGGATGCAAGCGACGTAGCCGGCAGGGCCGCCGCCAATGACAATAAGATCGTAGGCCATAGGATGATAGATTTCAGGGGTGCGCCCAAGTCTGCCGTGCGATGGCCGGCTTGTCAAAGCGGGAGCGTGCGGAAATCAGTCCCGCTGCCGGGTCTCAGGGCGTGGGCACCACTTCGAGGCAGACGAAGATGCGGGCGTGGCCGCTTGGCAGAGTGTATTCGACGGCGGTGCCGGTGTCCACCACGCCGCTGGTGGTGGGGCTCCAGGTGATGAGGTCGGTGGAAATCATGACGGAGTAGGTGCCGGTGGCGCTGGTGGCGTGTGGCCAGGTGAGCTTGCCATTCACGGGTGCGGGATGCGGGGTGAAACCGGAGCCGGATGCGCCCATGAAGTATTCGACGCCATTGGGCATGCCGTCGCCATCGTGGTCCAGATTGGCGGCTTGGCCGGGAGCGTTGGCGGCGGCCCAGGTGGCGTAGCTGGAGCCGGTCGCCAGGGTGAAGGCGGTGTTGGCAAAGGGCAGGTCCGGTGCAATCAGGTTGTTGTGCTGGTCGCCGGTGCCATCCTCCGCGAGCCAATTCGCAGGGTCGCCGATGGGCGCGAGATAGGCGGCGAAGCTGGTCTTGTCGCTGCGTGCTCCGATGTAGATCGCGACGTCCACGTCATTGGGGAGATAGACCAGGTGCGAGGCACTCAAGCCGGTGCCGGTGGTGGGATCCGCGCGGTGGGTGGCGATAACGGCGAGGAAACCCGTGGGGGAGGCGGCGCTTCCCTGATAGGCATAGACGGTTTCGTTCTCACTGCCGAGATTGAAGCTGCCGGACGCGGTGACGGCACCCACGCTGGCGCTGCGTTCCGCGCTGGAGAGGCTGTTCAAAGTGACCACCGTGCCGACGCTCACCCCGCCAGCGGGTGCCGCCCAAGTGATGAGCCCTTCTCCGGGGGTGAAGGCTCCCCCCGCCCCGAGGTCCAAGCCGTTCCATTCGGTGTCGGTGATGAGAATCCGGTCGGTTTCCGTGATGCGAGCCAGCGCCACAAAGGCGAGGTCATCGTCGCCATCGGCGTTGAAGCCGACAAAGGCGATCGCCCCGGGGCTGAGGGTGGCAGGCACATCGCCGTCATCATTGACCATGACCATGCAGGTGCCGGCGGTGTAGCCGCTGGCTGAGGCCGTGAGCGTGACCGCTTGGGAACCGTCCGCCACCAGGTCGTTCACCGCATCAATCGGGAAGCTTGCTGAAGTCTCGCCGACGGTGATGGTGGCGGTGGCGGACACGCTGGCTTCGGTGGGGTCGGAGGATGCCAGATGGATCACGAGGTTGGTGCCCAAGGTGGCGGGAATGGTCACCGTGCCGGTGGCGGCGGCGGCACCGGCGTTTTCAGCGAAGGTGCTCGGGACGGCGCTCAGGGTGATGGCCACAGTGGCATCGGCGATCCACGAGATGGCCACGTCGTCGATGGCCAGACCATGGTCGGTTTGAGGGTGGTCGATGTCCTTCCACCGGATCATGACATGGATGCCGTTAGGGACGCTGATGTTCGGATTGATTGCAATCGCGGTGCGGTTGGCGGGGTCGTTGCCGTCCAGGGCCGTCCCTGCGCCAATTTGGATCGGGCTGCTGAAATCGCCGGCTGCCAGCGCCGTCCAGCCGCTGTCGTCGGCCGGGTCCAGGGTGGTGATGGAGGCGGTGCCCGTCTTATACCACAAGGTGATTGCTTGGGCAGCGGTGTCACTGCTTTTTCGCCATTGTTCACCCGTGTATGCGAGGGCATTGATGGTGACGGCACTGCCGGAAGTGTTCCGGAGCTGCACTCCGTGCGCAAATCCCCCTGCCGTAGCGTTGCTTGAACCAATCGACCCGAGGGCCCGATCCGTGGTGCTGGTCGCACCATAACTGTAGAGGTTGCCGCCGGTGCCGGATCCGGCGTCTGCCAGGATGCTGGTTCCGGTGCCGGTGCGTTGGGAATACCATCCTGCCAGCGTGGAGTCATCCGCCCAGGTGAGGGAGGGGCCGGAGCTTGGCAGTGCGTCAAAATCCTGCGAGTAGCTGCCGGTGCCGGTGAGGATGGGGATGGGCACCGCAAAAGCCGCAGGCAGGCTGGCCATGCCTAGCAGAATGTGGCGGGTGATGCGGCGCGGGCAGAAACTGGCGGTTGATGACGGATTCATACGATGATTGTGTTAGTTCTTTTTCGAGAAAACGTGAGCATTGTGACGAATTTTTTAAAAAATGCCAGCAGAAAATCGTGATCTGCAAAGATATGCAAAAAGATGCCGTCCCGCCGTGACCTGTGGGTCATGCCGCCGTTGGTGGGCAAGGCCGGGATTTGTCATTGCCGAATGGTTTGGATGCGCTAGAACCGCGTGCCGATGGAGAAGAGAAACCGGATATTGTTGCATGCGGGGCACTGGCTGGCGTGGTTGGGGGGGATCTGCATTGCCCTGACGCCCTTCGTGCGGGGGTGGTCGATTGTCCTTGGCGGCAACCGGACGCCGGTGCGGATATGGCCGGGGAATCTCATCGTCGAGTTGCTCGTCGCTGGCGGCTTGGTGGGATTGGGCGGGATGTTCGGGGGTTTATGGTGGCAGCGCGTCGGGTGTCGGCAGGGGCGGCGCGGCGGCCTGGGCGCGGCGATTTTGTTAGGGTGGGGTCTTGCCGGAGGATGCGGCTGGCTGGTGCCGTGGGTCTATTGGGCCGGGACGGCGGGCTTGCTGGTCTGGGCCGGGCTGGCGGGGGTGCGCACGGGCTGGAAGTGGCGGTTTCCGGGGACGCTGATGCCGTGGAACGGGGTGTTTTGGGGTTTGCTGCTGGTGTTGAGTGTGGTGAGCGATTGCATTCAGGTCGGCCAGGTCGAGGGCGGGGTGCCAGCGGTGTTGGGTTTGGTGATGGCGCGGGTGCTCACGCAGGTGGTGCTGCTGTGCCTGCTGTGGTTTTGCTGGAGCCTGTTTCGGCGTGCGTCGCCGCTCGGGTCGCGCTGGCTTGGCGGGATTGCCTTGGGCCTGGCGCTGCTGGTGCTGGGGGCGGAGATCGGCATGCGCAAGCTGTGGGGCAAAGGGCTGGTGTTGTTTTTCGGCGAACTGGCAGTCGGTGGAAAATTCGATTTGCTGCGAGTGATGGAAGGCGGCAACGTCCGGCTGTCCGTGGCGGGGTGGCTGGGAGTGGCCGGCGTGGTGCTGCTGGTGTGTGTGGGGTACCTCGGCGCGGCGCGGATTTCCAAGGGTTTGGGGCTGCAGGTGCGGCCCGGGCGCATGCTGTGGGTCGCGTTGGGGGCGTGGTTGCTATTGCTGGCGGAACAAGGGTCGGAAACGCTTTGGAACAGCCGCATGGGGCGCTGGTGGCAACGCCGGTCCTGCCTGGTGCAGTTGTGCCCGGGTGAATTCTCCTCGCTGGAATTCGTGCCGGGAATGGCCTCGTTTGCCGTGCGATTCCGCGAGCCGCAGCGGTCCCCGGCGCTGGCCCCGACCCGGCGGCCGGACGTGTACTGGTTCATCGTCGAAACCTTGCGCGGCGATGCGGTGCGCCCGGAGATCATGCCCTTTGTCAGCCAGTGGCGCGACACCGAGTGCCAGCCGACGGGTGAAAGCCGGGCGGCCTCGAATGCGACCCATCTTTCATGGTATGCCATGTTGAGCGGCAAGCCGCCGGTGTTTTGGGACCAGGATCGGCAGGCGCAGCAGCCCGCGCCGCTCTTGGCGCTGCTGCATGCCGCAGGCTATCGCAACGAAGTGCGCTCGGCGGCCATCCTCAACTATGCGGAGATGGACACCACCAACTTCGGCCACGGCGAGGCCACCGAGGTGCTGGTGAGCCTGACCCCCGGCAGTTCCGAGTGGCCGCCTGGGGTCGGCGAGCACGACCTCGAGGTGATGGCCCAGGTGCAAAAGTCGGTTCTAACGGAACCGGCCGGCGGGATCTTCCGGCTGGTGGCCGTTGAGTCGCCGCACTATCCCTACAACTGGGGTGCCTCCTTCACTCCGCCCTTCGCGGATTTTGCCCAATCCTCCTGGTTTCCCTTGCATCCGAGCCAACAGGATACGGACAAAGTGAAGCACCGTTACTGGAACTCCCTGGCCTGGGTGGACACGCTGGTCCGGGATTACGTCGGCTTCTTGAAGGAGCATGGCCGCTATGACGACGCCATCATTGTTCTAACAGGAGATCACGGGGAGGAGCTGCAGGAGCACGGCGTCTGGTTCCACGCCTCCGGCCTCACCACCGAACAAATCGCGGTGCCGGTGATTGTGAAATGGCCCAAGGCCCTGGGTCGCGGCGAGCCGGTGGCGGTGGCCAGTCACCTGGACCTCATGCCCTCGCTGCTGGATGCGCTGGGTTGTCCGGAAGCGCAGTGGGGCGGCTTGGCCGGGCGCTCGCTGCTACGGGCGGGGGAACCCACGACCCTGGTCATGACCCACTTCGCATCGCAAAACGGCGAGGGCATGCTCTGGCGGCGCAACGGGTACGAGGCCGCCTTTGGATGGAAAAAAATCTGGGAGCCGGGACTGCCTGGCCGCGTCTGGGTGGCGCGGATTTCAGGGCCGCAAGGGAAGCTCGAGTTTGCTTCAGCCGCGGCTGCGGCTGCGGCCCTGCGCGAGTATTTTCCGGATGCGATCGGGCGCTGGTTTGAAAAGTTCGAGCTGGAGAAGTCGCCGGATTGAGGGTGGTCGGCTATTTGCCAGGTACCGGATTCGGGTTCACGGGGACTGCCGTGCAGGCCAGCCGGAAGCCCATGCTGTCGAAGTCGCTGCTCGGGAAGTCGTTGTAGCGATAGGCGGCGCGACAGGTACGGGCGTAGTCGCCCCAACTGCCGCCCCGGTTCACGCGGCGGGTGCCTGTGGCGGCACCCCGGGGATCGGTTGATGGCTCGGTGGGGTAGGTGCCATACCAATCCCAGCACCATTCCCACACGTTGCCCGCCATGTCAAACAGCCCGTAGCCGTTTGCGGCGAAACTCCCCACCGGCGAGGTGAAGGGAAAGTCATCGATGGCATAAGTCGGATGGTGGCCACGCGTCGGACTCTCGTCATACTTGTCAGCCACGTTGCTTTCGTAGTTGGCCTCGTTGTGGGTGATCGTATCGCCCCACGGAAAACGCTTTCCGCTCAAGCCACCCCGTGCTGCCTTCTCCCATTCCGCCTCCGTCGGCAGGCGATATCCGTTCGCGCTCCACTTCACCATGGTATTGTCGAGTTTCGGGTTGCCCGTGCGCAAGACCGCCGTCTGCGCCGCATCCGTGTAGTAGCACGGGATCAGGCCCTCCTTTTCGCTCTTCGCGTTGCACCAACGCACCGCGTCAAACCAGGTGAGCGACTGCACCGGATGGTCTGCCGCCCTGCCTTCGCCGAGGGCGAGGTCCGGGTAACCATGCTGCTGGCTCCATGCCCGCACCTCATCCCACTGCGCCTTGGTCACCTCCTTCTTTTGCATGGAGAAGGCGCTCACGGTGACCGGGTGCGGAGTGGCCGTTTTGGTTCCATCGAGCGTATCGCCCATGGTGAATTCGCCGCCGGGAATAACGGCGAAGGCCGCCAGATCCGGTGACTTGGTGCCAGTACGGAGCTTGTTGGCCGTGACCTGGGCCTCGGCCGCCGGAGCGGCAGCGAGTGCCAGCGCAGCGAGCCAGGTGAGGAAACTGGGTGAGGTTTGCATGGGCGTCTTGGGGGGATGGGGGATTGATGGCGAAAGCTGGCAGCGCATCCAAGCGCTTCAAGACAAGCGGAGGTTACCTAACCGAGGGACCCGCGGCAAGCCGAAAAACCGGAAAAATCGCGAGGTGCGGGCGGGGCTGGTCAGGTCCGCCCTGTCCGCCGGGTTAGGGGATCGTGCGGCGGGCCGGGCGGCTGCCCGCGCTGGTGTCGGGGGAGGGTTTCAAGGCGGGTCAGCTTTGCCCGCGTCCGCCCCGGGCGGCGGCTGCGGGTCGAAGAAAATCCCGCTGAGGGTGACCGTGTCGCCGCGCACCTTGTTGATCCTGAATTTCGCCGATTTGTTATAAGCATACACCAGATAGGTACCGGCGGTGAAGTGCTTCACGATTTGGACGGGAGCGACGAGCTTGAGGGTGTCGGCGTCGAACATCTCCACGGCCTGGCGCCGGTCGTGCTGGTCCCAGTCCACAAAGTAGAGTGCCACCTGATAATTGCGGGTGCCCTTGATTCCGAGTGTCACGCTCATGGTTTGGTCGGAGTTTGAAACACAGGCGGCGGTGCGGGCCGACTTGTTGCTGGAAACGGGTGCCAACGCCCGCGGATCATCGGTACGCGGCTGCCACAGGGTGGCATCGGGCAGGCCTTGCTTGGGGAAGGCCCGGAAATAATCCACCGCGGTGACATAGGCGGGCAGGGACTTTTCGTCGCGGCCCTCGCCCTGATAGTTGCACAGGACATGCCCCTCGGTGCCGTAAACTCCACGCCAGTTGCCGCTGGTGACGGGGTCTTGTTTCACGCAGCACGCGGCATACTCCTCCGGCGGTTCGGCGTAGGCCGGCGTGGTGCCGCCATAAGATACCTCGAACGCATAACTTCCCGGCTGCACCGCCGTGAAATAGACAAACCCGTCATCCTGGCTCGCCCCGCCAAGCCCCGGCACGGCATGGTAGGTGCCATCCCAGGCCAGGGTCTTGTTGATGGATATGCGCTCGATGCGTTTCTCCACCTTGGGGATGCCAACGCGGCCGAGGGTGCCCGCCGGGGCGGTCACCGCGCAGGTACCCGTGGCAACATCAAAGCTGGCGCGGATTGCACCCAATGGCGTGGGCGTGGCGCCCGCCACCCGGGTCAGCGTGCGGCCGAGATGCGGAATGATGTCATAGGTTTTGAAGCCGGGCGTGGTGGGGACGATGCCGAGCACCTCCTCATTGAGCCATTTGACCGGGCCGGCGCCCCAGGGATGACACAGGCTGACGATGCCGGACTGGCTGTTGGGAACGGCGCCATTCGGCCCGATCCCGGCATTCCATGATGGCCGGTAAACCTCGAAGGTGGTGCTGCCCCCATACGCCACCATGCCGCCCCACAGGTCGCGGATGGAACTCAAGGCGTCATCGTGCTTGCCCATCCGGGCCATGGCCTGGATCACGAAGTATTGGTTGAATGGGGAGAGCGAAACGCGGTTCACGCGGTCGCGGAATTCCTTTTGAAACAACGCGTCCTGTTCCGCGCCCGACAACAGCCCGGTGGTCACGGCATCCGCCGCCGCATGCAGCCCGAAGGCCGCCGCCCAGTCCGGGTTCTGGCGCAGCTCGGCCATCTTGCCGTTGGCATAGCCGAGGTACTTGTCCCGCAAGTCATGCCGTCCCAGCTTGCCCATCGCCGTGGCAAAGTCCCGCCAGGCCCGGATCGACAACATCTGATAGGCATGCTGCGCCTCCGGGCACTCTCTGAACCAAATCTCAAAGCCCGCGCAAAGCCGTTCGTCCCAACCGTAAAACCTCAACTTAGGATCGGTGCCAAACACCTGATAGGCCTCGTCGAGCTTCGCGCAGGCATTGGTTAGATAGCCTTCGAGGGTCGCCGCATCGCCGGTGTAATGGTAATAATCCAGCAGACTCAAAACCCAATAGAGCGAGTAGCTGCGGATGCCGTTGCTTTGTTGCGAGGTGTTATCGAGGTTCTTCTTGATGAAATCGAAATTGCCGAAGGCGACCAGCGCGGCCGCCTGCGACGGGTGCGCGTCGCCGGTCCAGGAGATCCGGTCGCCGCGGTCCATCAGAATGGCCCCGAAGTAATCCTTGCACAAGGAGGCTTTCACGCCGTAAGCGGACATATACCAGATCTTGGTGAGCAGCGGGTCGCTGCAGGAGAAACTGCCGTTATAGTTCACCGGTTTGACCTGGCAGACGGCACGCACCCCCGTGAGATGCCATGGCCGGCTCACCGCTTTCACGGTGAGCCATGCGAACCGCAGACCTTCATATAACTCGCCATTCAGTTCCAGCCGGTAGGTGTTGCCGTGCTTCACCGGCACCTTGGTCTTGCCAACCCCGGGCTCGTTGTATTCGCTGAGGCTCATGGTAACCTCGCCCGGGCAATCCGGGCTGTCGAATTCCACCCACGCGGCATGGATGAGCCCGAAATCCAGCAGGATTGAGCCCGGACCCTTGACCGTTACCTCAGGGGACTTGCCAGTCAGGGATTGCAGCTTGTCGAACGATTCGGCATTATCGGCAGTCACCGCCTGCGGTTTGATTAGGTATATCTCCAGGCCGTCGGCCGCCTGCGGTGTTGCCCAGCGGTAGGCGACGAGCGGGTCGGGCGACTCTGGCACCGCGGTTCCGCTGAAGCGGCCGGCGGCGACATACGGATAGGGTTCCGGAATCGGCGATTCCCCCCAGATCGCGCCGGCATGGGCGCTGGCCAAGATGCCTTGCAGCACGGCGCCGCCGGACCAGAGATAGAATAAGATGTTCTTCATGCAGTTGTCTTTGGTTTGCTTGCCAGTGCTACTTGCTCGCGGCAGCCTGGTCGTTCCACACTTTCATCGCGCCCTGGTCCCGGTTTCCCCAGGCATAGTAGGGAATGGCGGTCACCGTGACGGGGCGCTGCCCGTCGGCAAGGGCCTGGCCCTGGAGGACGGTCACCCCGCCCAGCAGTTCGGCGCGATGCTCGGCGCGGAACTCCGCGTCCTGCGGCAGTGCCAGGTGTGCGAGGTCCGCGCCCGCTTGATCGCTCGCCTCAAGGCAATAGATCAGTGGCCCGCGCATCAGGGCGACCTTGCCCGTGTCATCCTTGACGTTCTCGTGGGCATAGACCCGTTGCACCGGCATCGGCAGGGCCAGTTCCACGACATCTCCGGCTTGCCACTTGCGTGGCAGATGCACATAGCCGTCCGCCTGTGGCGCGGCGTCGGCCGTCACGCCGTTGACCATCAGTCCGATGGCTGGAACCTCCGGCTTGGCAAAGCGATAGAGGTCGCTGGGAACCGGGTGGCCCAGCGCCCAGCCCGGCAGGCGCAGGCACAGGGTGAAATCCGCAGCCTGCGCCGGGGTGATCGTTAGACGGACGCGTCCGTCCCACGGATACTCGGTCTGCTGGGTCAGCCTGACCGCGAGGCCATCGTCCATCATGACCTTGGCCTCGCCGGCCGCATACAGGTTGACATATATCCGGTTCTTGCCGCGGGCATAAGCCAGCCCGCCGAGTTGTGGCAGGATGCGTGCGAGGTTGGTCGGGCAGCAGGACAGGCCGATCCACGGGCTGCGGCGGCCACCGTTCTCGCTGGCCAGCGGGTTCTGATAGAAGAACTTGTCACCGGCAATGGAAATCCCTGCGAGCAGCCCGTTGTAGAGCGTCAGTTCCATCACGTCGGCATATTTGGCCTGCGCTTTGAGCAGGGCCATCCGGTGTTGCCACAGGACGTTGGCGATGGCGGCGCAGGACTCGCAGTAGGCCGAGTTGTTAGGCAGCAGGTAAGCGTCGCCGAAACCCTCGTCATCGTATTGGCCGGTGCCGGTGCTGCCGGTTAGATACAACTTGCGGGCGACGACATCGTTCCACAGGTCGTCGAGGGCGGCAGCGTAGCCGGGGGCCTCCATGAAGCGGACGACATCCGTCATTGCCGAATACATATAGCCGGCCCGGACCGCATGGCCGACGGCGGTATGTTGGTCGATGACCGGTTTGTGATCCTGCATCCGGCCGTTGCGGAGTTTCAAGCGGGCGAGCCACAACTCGCGTTGTTGTTCCGGGGTCAGCTTGCCCTCTGGCTTGGGCGGCAGGACTGCGGTCTTGGGGTCAAAGGGCTGGCGTGACGTGCCATGGGCGTAACCGCGCTCGTCGAGGAAGAACTTCGCCAGCTCCAGGTAGCGTCGCTCACCCGTGGCGCGATACAATTTGACCAGGGCCAGTTCCACCTCCTGATGCCCGTCCACGTCGTAGCGTTTGTTAGGGCCGAAGATGCCGTCGATGTGATCGGCGAAGCGCTTGGCGGCGTCGAGCACCTTGGGCTCGCCGGTCAACTGCGCGTGAGCGGAGGCCATCTCGAAGAAGTGGCCGGCGTTGTACATCTGGTGTTCCAAGCGGAGGTTCTCCCAGCGCTGGTCCTGTTTTTGCACGATGAAATAGGAGATCAGGAAGCCGTCCTGTTGTTGGGCGGCCAGGATGCGCCTGATGATGTCATCCACGCGCTGTCGCAACTTGGGGTCGTCGAAGTGTTGCAGGGAGCAGAGCGCGCCCTCCAGCGCCTTGTGGAGATCCGAGTCGAAGGCATGGTGGCCTTGCAGCGGGCCGTCGAAGGTGCCCGCCGCTTTGTCGAAGTTGGTGACGTGGCCGTCTTTCTCCAGGCAATCGAGGGCGTGTGGCACTGTCACCTCATGTTGGGTCTTCAAGCGTGGGCCCCAGAACCCCCCGCGCAGATCGACCTGCGCGTGGCCAACTTCCGTCAACCCGCGCAGTGGTGGCGGATCCAGCGGGGCGGCGACGAGTTGCCGCGCGGCCACCAGCGCCAGAACTGCCAGCAGGCAGGCGGGGTGGGGGCGGGTGTTAAACAGTTGGATGCGGGCGTTCATGGGGTCGTGGTGGGCGGGAGCTAGCCAAACGCGAGTGCGGCGAGACAGCTTTCACCAAATCGCCAAAAAAGGGGCACCACTGATTTCAGCGTGAAGTTCAGCCGGTGCCGGGCTGCGGGGCTGCGGGAGTGGCGTCCGCCTGACTCGCCGTCGGCGGCACCCATTGGACCTGCAAGGGTTGGCCGGTGGCGAGGTGGACGTCGCGCTGCGGGAATGGCACCCTGAGGTCCAGTTCGGTGAGGCGTTTCTCGATCATGAGGCGCAGATCGCTGGTGACGATCATGGCGTTGGTCGAACCGCCGAGATCCAGCCAGAAATAGAGGCTGAACATCAGCGCGCTATCGCCGAAGTCGTCGAACACCGCGAAGGGCGCGGGCTCCTTGCAGACCAAACCGTGGCGGCCGGCGGCTTCCGTCAGCAGCTCCATCACCTTTGGCGGCGGGGTGTCGTAGGCGACACCCACCCGCAGGCTGCGGCGCATCTTGGTGTTAGAGAGCGTCCAGTTGGTCACCCGGTTTTCGAGGAACACCGAGTTCGGGATCATCGTTTCCACGTCGTCGGGGCTGCGCACGACCGAGGAGCGGGTGTTGACCTCGGTCACGGTGCCGACGATGCCATCCACATCCACCACGTCGCCAACGCGGACCTTGCGCTCGGCGAGCACGATGATGCCGCTGATGAAATTCTTGATCAGGGTCTGGGTGCCGATGCCCAGACCGATGGCCAGCGCGCCGCCGAAAAACGCAAACACGGTGAGCGGGATCTTCAGGAATGCCAAGGTGCCGATGACCAGAAACAAGCCGACGACGATCATCCCCCAGTTGCGCAGCGTCCGGGCCTGGGCCTCCGCGATATGGCCGTGCGCGACCAGCCCCGCCTGGATGCGCCTGGCAATGAGTGAGGCGAGCCAGTAACCGATGAGGAAAAACAACGCGGCCCGCAACAACATGCCGAGGGTGACCGGGAGCTTGCCGGTGATCGTCTCACCGTCCACCTCCACCTTGTCTTCAAAAGTCATCACCTTGAAGGACCAGATTTTTTTCACGATGACCCACGCGGAGGGGCCGAGCGAGGCGAGGCGGTCAAACAGTCCCACCGCGTTGGGATCCGGGGAGTATTCGAGGACCCAGCGCTTGACGAGTTTGCGCTGGGCCATGACCGCTTGCGAGACCCGCTGGAGCATGGCGAGCTTCTCGCTGGTGGCCGCCCGTTGCTCGTTGAGCAGTCCGAAGCGGGGGTCCTCGGAACTGATGGAGGCGGCGCGTGCATCGAGCTTGCTGAGTGCGGCGCTGCTGTTGGATAGCTCATCGTCGAGCACGTTTTCCCAGGTCCAGAGCTGTTCGCGCGGCACGCCGAGGGATTCGAGCGTCTTGGTCCGTTGCTGCGGGTTGCGGGCCTCGATGAGCGCCCGGCGGTCCTGATAGGCCTTGACACTGACGTTCTCCAGTTGGATCAGGCTCTCCAGCCCCTCGGTGAGCGACTGCATGGCTTCAACGCTGCCTTCGGCGACATCCAGTCGATACTTGGCGAGTTCCAGGCCCGGTGGCTCGGCGTTGGCGGGGGCGGCGGCAACCAGCGCGTCGAGGGCGGCTTGGGCCTGGGTGCGGGTGGTCATGGCCGCCTTGAGGCGTTTGGCAACACCATCGATTTCCTTGCGGATCGTCTGCTTGTGATCTTCCGAGATCTTGCCCAGCTTGGCCAGGTCCTCGTCGTTGAAACGGGACTTGGCCTTGGCGACCTTCACTTGGCGTTCGAGCAGCGTCAGATCGATCTTGGCGGCGGCGAGGCGGTCACTGAGGCTGTCGCAACTGCTCTGCATCAAGCCGGCCCGCGCGGCCAGCAGACGGGATCTGGCGCGGGCCGCCTCAAGCCGCCACTTGGCTGTCTCGATGGTGCCGTCGCTGGCTTTTTGCACTGCGCTCAGGGCGCGGTTGACCGTCTCCTCCGCGGACTTGGTTTCCACCACGATGCTGGCGTGGATGCGTTCGAAGTTGGACAACGAGGCTTCGGAGGATGAGATGTTAGCCTTGACCGCATCCCGATCATTGAGCAGGTCGTCGATCATCAACAGCGAGTAGGGCGGCTGGTGCTTGAAGCCAGTCCATGCGGCCTCGTCGGCACGGGAGGCCTCAAGGGTTTTGCGGGCATCATCGACGGCGCTCAAGTTCTTGAGCGAGCGGGTGGATGTTAGGACCATCTGGTCCAGATCACGGCGGCGGTCATCGA
Organism: Verrucomicrobiota bacterium; assembly: GCA_026397725.1. GTDB lineage: Bacteria > Verrucomicrobiota > Verrucomicrobiia > Verrucomicrobiales > Akkermansiaceae > Luteolibacter. The sequence continues at coordinate 16,877 of JAPLUI010000266.1, forward strand.
GTTCCGCCGCGCTGATGCCCTCCGGCAGGGCGGTGGCGGCACCGGGCGCTTCCAGGCGGGCCAGCGTGTCGCGAGCCTCCTGATGCCACTGCACCAGCCTGGCGCGGTTGTCCTCCGGCTTTTCGGGGGGCGCGGGTTTGGCGGGCTCCAGGCTTTCAGCCGCCTTTTTCAAGGTGGAGATCTGGCCCCGGGCGGCGGGTGCTGGCCACATCGCCAGCACCCCGGAGATCAGCAACCACTTGAGCATGGGCTTCACTTGACGGTGAACACCCGGCCGCGACCGCTTTCCCAAGCGCTGCGGATGCTGGCATAAAGCGCAGTCAACTCCTCAACGGAGAGGAGCCGGTATTCGATGCAGCGGGCGTGGGTGGTCTCCGGATATTTCTTCACCACCATGTTTTGGATATTGGTATTGGCGCGTTGGCCGGCGTGGTCGAGCAGTTCCTTGGCCCGATCGGTGAGATGACTGGCGGCATTGTTGGCGACGCCCTCAGTGACCGGGCGGAGGAAATAAAAGCGGGCCAAGCCCTGGCCATTGGTATCGATGGTGACTTCATCGACAATCAGGGCGCCATCCAAGACATAACTGTGGCGGCTGATCGCGGTGATGTGATCGAGTGCCACCATGTAGTGGCCACCCGGCAGCGTGGTTTGCCAGAACCGGCGCGGGCCCTCGGATTCGCGCTCGGCGGCGTTGTCTTTGGTGGTCGTGGCCGGGGAGGCCGGCGTGGTCGGCGTGGCAGGTTTGGTTTGCGCGTTGACGTTGGTGGCGGCGGCAACCAGGAAGCAAGCAAGGGCGGGAATGAGCAGGACTTTCATGGCGAGCAAGAGCGTAGCACGGGAAATGCGGGTTGGCCAGCATGAGTGTGGAAAATTCGTATGAGTTGCGATTGTCAGGCGGGGCGGGGGGTTGTAGGGTTCCGAATGGTTCGTTTTCGACCCAATGTTGCGGCGCTGATGGTGAAACCCGAAGGCCAGTTGCTCATCTGCGAGCGCTGGATGATTCCGGGTGCCTGGCAGTTTCCGCAAGGCGGGGTGGATCCGGGCGAGACCCCGGAGCAGGCCCTGCGGCGCGAAGTGCGCGAGGAGGTGGGCCTGGCGCCTCACCACTACGAGGTCATGGCCCAACGGCCCGGCTACCGCTATCTTTATCCCACCGATGCACGCTCAAGGAAGCTGCGCAAACATGGCAGCCATGGCCAGGAGCAAACGTATTTCCTCTGCCGCCTGCGGGCTGGCGCCCCAACGGTCAATGTGAACCAGAAAGCCCGCGAGTTTTCCGCCTACCGCTGGATTGAGCCGATCGAGTTTGACCTCGACTGGTTGCCGGAATTCAAACGCGACGTTTACCGCCAGGTGTTGTGGGATTTTTTCCAGGTGGTGGTGTGACCGGGCGCTTCACAGCCGCCATACCTCCAGCACCTCGCCGCGACGGCAGGCGCCGGGGGTTTCATCGATCACGCCGCGGCGCAGCCAGCCGTCCTGCCACTCGACCCAATGGGCGCGGCCGGGATTGACAAAGGAGCCGGTGTTGATCACCAGGCGGCCATCCTGGCGCCAGCAGCCATGCCGATGGAAATGCCCGATGATCAAGACCTCCGCCTGCGGGAAGTAGCGTTTGCAGAACGCCACCCCAGTCGCCCCCAGACTCCACCAAACTTGCAGGATCCAGAGTGCCCGTTGGGGCGGGACGACCGCGTCCCACACGCGGTGCCACAGCCCCCGCCCGGTGGGTTGATCATGCGAGGGCAAGGCCCGCGCAATCTCGCGGGCCAGCCGCAGCCGATCCCCGGCATCCTGGTCCGCCAGCGGATGCCGTCGCCACAGTTCGAGCACGCGTTCTTCGCCGGTTAGAATCTCGCGTTTCCACGGCGAGCCATCGAACCACAAGGCATCGCCATGGGTGATGACGATGCGTCCGCCCGCCAGTTCCATCCAGCCCGGGCCGGGCCAGCCGGGATCATGGTTGCCGGAGATGAACACCGCCTCGCAACCTTCTTCCGCACACAGCCCCTGCAACTCGTCTAACATTTCTGCCGAGCGCCCGACCACCGCCCGGGTCAATTCCTGCCAAGTGTCGCCATTGAACACCACCGTCCCCGCGCCGGCCAGCAAGGGCCGCAACGTCGACACCCGTGCGATCCGCGACACCGGGTGTGCGAGATGCAAATCCGAAAGGATCCGCACGGGTTCCTTCATGGCGTGGTTCTCCGTTGGCGCACCGCCTCAAACAGGCAGACCCCGGCGGCCACCGAGACATTGAGGCAGGGGACTTTGCCCGCCATCGGGATCGAGGCCAGGAAATCGCAATGCTCCTCGGTTAGGCGGCGCATGCCGTTTTCCTCGGCTCCCAGCACCAGTCCGAGCGGACCTTTCAGATCGGTTTCGTAAACGGACTTGCTGGCCCGGTCGGAGGTGCCCACCAGCCACAGTCCGGCGGCTTTGAGTTTTTCCATGGTGCGGGCCAGATTGGTCACCTGGGCGAAGGGGACATGATCGGCTGCGCCTACCGAGACGCGCCGCACGGTTTCGGTGATGCCCACGGCTTTGTCCTTGGTGGTGACCACGGCATGCACCCCGGCGGCATCGGCCGTACGCAGGATGGCCCCGAGGTTGTGCGGGTCCTGCACGCAATCCAGGATCAACACCAAGGGCATCGTTTGCGCCGCCACGATGGCCAGCAACTCATCCTCATCCAGCGCGGGCGTGATCTTCTCAGTGGCCTGGACATGGCGGTTCTCACGGGCCAGTCGGGGTGGCGGGCCGGGACGCCCCTGCGGAGCGGGATTTCCATGCGGACGGAGTTTCATCGGCGCAAGCCTTAGCCCGGCACGTCCTGTTAGTCGAGCGAAACCCGCTCGTATAGCTCCCCGAGCGCAATCTCCGCCTCGATCTCCGGCAAGGGAATCACGCTCTCCCGCCCCGCATACTCCTCCACCGCGAAACCTCCCTGCGGCAGGCTGCGGCGGTAGAGGATGACGCGAGCTTCATCCGGCTCGACGAAAATCAGCACCTTGAGCGTGCCGAGGGTGAGATAGGCGTCCCGCTTTTCGGTTAGATCAGCCCGTCGGGTGGACTCGCTGAGAACCTCGATGATGAGCACGGGATGATCCTGAAAATGGTCGGTTTCGGGATTGAGATGGCACACCACCATGGCGTCCGGGTAATAGAACCGGGTGTGATCGGGAAACGTGATCCGCACCTTCGTATCGCTGTTGAACGCCTGGCAGGGCTTGCCGCGCAGCCGGGTGACGAGCGAAACCAGAAAATTGGAAGCAATGGTATTGTGGCGGTTGCTCGCACCGGCCATCGCATGCACCACTCCGCCGAGGTATTCGTGCTTGCTTTCAGCCTGTTCCTCGCCGGCGAGGTAGTCCTCGATGCTGAGAAGATAGGAGGCCTGTCTGAGCGCTGTCATGCCGGGATGATAGTGGCAGACCTTGCGCTTGGCAAGCGGGAGAATCCGGCAATTCCTCACTCCCGCACGGACCTGAAATACCGCTTCGGAATTTCCTGCACGGAATACAACCTGGCGATCGTGCCGCCGGTGCCGGCGATGTGTTCCTCCACCGGTGCCCAGTTCACCAAATCCATGGACGACTCGACCCGGTAACTCTTGCCGAGGCCCGCGCCGAAGCGCACCTCCACCGCCGTGTAGATCACCAGTTGCGTGTCCGGCGAACTGTTCGGGTCGGTCGGGATGAAGCCGCTGGTGACCTCGTAGCCGTCGCTGAACCCGTCCCCGTCCGTGTCCCAGACGTCCGGGTTGCTGTGGTAAACGACGAGTTCCTGATAGTTCGTTAGACCGTCGCCATCGGGGTCGCGCCCGTCCGGGGCGAAGATGGCGTTGATGGTCTTGTTGAAGTCCAGCAAGACCGACAGCGGATTGGCGTTGCCGTTGGCGTCGCCGGTCCATTTGCTGAACAGGTAGCCTGGGTCAGGGTCGCCGGCGCTGAGTTGGACCGTGGCGTTCGGGGCATACTGATGTTGGCCCGCGACGGGGTCCGTGATGCCGTGGGGCGAGGTGACTGTCAGATAGACCCAGTCACGGGTCTCGACGCTGACGTTGCTGGATTCAGCCAGGACCCAGCGGGTCTCGACGTTGATGTTGGATGACTCGGCGCTCACCCAGGTGGCGCGGGCCACCGGGGCGGGCAGGAACAATGCCGCCGCGAGGGCGGTCAGGGTGCGGTGGAATTTGGTAGCATTCATAATATTGGTTAGGGCGGGGATTGGAAATGGTGGCGTCGTTGCGAATGGGAGGAATTGTAGCGGCGCTCTGTGAGCGTCGTTGCGAATGGGAGGAATTGTAGCGGCGCTCTGTGAGCGCCGATGCCAAAGAGATGCGCGATGCATTCGCCAGCGACGGTCACAGACCGCCGCTACAACGCCGGCGCAGGATCGCCTTGTAGCGGCGCTCTGTGAGCGCCGATGCCAAAGAGATGCGCGATCCATTCGCATCGACTGTTCCCGCAGGGGAAAAGTAGTCACAGACCGCCGCTACAACGCCGCGCAATGGCTTGGGAACGAATGGCTCGCCCAGTGGTAGCGTGCCATTACCGCCGAGGGAATCCCGCGCACCAAACCCGCCCGGAGCGTTCGCCGCAGCCTCCGCCGTTCCTACCGGCACCGGGCGGGCATGCTGGTTTTGCCACGCCGCACCAGGCGGCGCGGACGGGATGGCAGCCGGGTCGGAGTGGTCATCCCGCGGCGGGGAGTCCTCTGAGCTGCGGACGGTGCGGAACCCGAGGTTGTTGTTGCGATTGGTCAGAATCCGCTGCCCGCGCAGAAACCCGTTGAGTTCCTCCCCAAAGCCGCCGGCATCATGCGCCGGAATCTTGAAAAATTCCAGTTGCATGAGTTCTTAAAGAAAATTCGCGGGGAAAGTTTCCCCCGCGACCCCCTCATTGCTTTCATTGCCAGGACGACCGAGGTGTCCTGAACCCTCACCCGCAGGGCGCTCGGAGGCTTCGTCCCTCAGCCTCCCGCCTGCCCTGCTAGCCATGACTGTCTATTCTGTTCTCACCGGTGCTCAGAGGAAGACCACTCCTACCTGCGGACGGGACGGAACCCGAGGCCGTTGTCCTTGTTGCCCGGGCTGGAGTCGCCGCGGCGGGCCGCGCGGCAGCCGTAGGCGTCGTCGTACCAGGCGCCGCCGCGCCCCACGCGGTCCGAGCCGGACGGCCCGCCGGCAGGATCCGTTAGACTCGCGGGAGTGCCGTAGTAAGCGGCATCATACCAATCCCAGCACCACTCCCACACGTTGCCCGCCATGTCATGGAGGCCATAAGCGTTCGCCGCAAAACTCCCCACCGGAGAGGTGTAGGGGTAGCCGCCCACGGCGTAGGACGGATGATAGCCGGTGCTTCCAGTTTGATAGGTTTCGCCGCCAACGTTGTAGAAGTTCGCCTCGGTGTGACTGATGATATTGCCCCATGGGAACCGCAGGCCCGCCAGGCCGCCGCGGGCCGCTTTCTCGCGCTCCGCCTCGGTCGGCAGCCGGTAGCCGTTGGCCGCCCATTTCACCATGGTGTTGCCGATGCTGTTGGTGCCCGTCTTGAAGACCAGGGTCTGCGCGGCATCCGTGTAGTAGCAAGGCGTGAGCCCGTCCTGCTCGCTCCGCGCGTTGCACCATTTCACGACGTCATACCACGAGATCGTCTGCACCGGGTGGTCCGCCGCCTTGCCCGCACCGGCGGCCAGGTCCGTGTAGCCATGGACAAGTCCCCAGGTCCGCACCGCGTCCCAGTCCGCCTTGGTCACGCCCTTTTTCTGCATGTAAAACGCGCTCACGCTGACCGTGTGCGGCGAGGCATCGGTCATGCCGTCGAGCGGATCGCCCATGCTGAAGTTCCCGGCGGGGATGACCGCGAAGTCCGCCAGGGGCGGCATCCCGTCGCTTACCTTGAGGCGGAAGCGGGTCAATGCGGAAGTCTGGTTGTTCCAATCCGCGCCGACGTTCCAGGTGATGCGCAGGTTGCTGCCGGGCGTGACATTGGCGCCGACCGCGCCGGTTATGATGGTGGTCGGCACCGCCCAGGTCGTGCCGCCATCGGCGGAGATTTCCAGCGCGACGATGACCGGGGTGGCGATGCCGGTGACATCATAGTCGATATCGACCAGCTTGGTGCCGGCGCGTTGGGCGGCACGGACATTGCCGACCGTGATTTGGGCCTGCGCCGGAGCGGCGGCCAAAGCCAGCGCGGCGAGCAGGGGGAGGAAGCGAGGGAGCGATTTCATGGGGGATGCGGGGGGTATGAGGGAAGGCACCGCTGGTTGCTTCAGCCAGCGCCTCAAAACGAGTCGATTCGTCACAAAATCCACCAAAGGTCAAATTCAAAAAACAATTTTTCGGGGCTTGGGGGATTGGGCGCGGTCGCGGCCATTCTTATACTTGAATGTTGAATGTTGAATGACGGGCCGGATCATGGTCCGGCCGCAGCGAGCGCCGGGACTTAGCCACAGCGGTGTGGCGCTGCGCTTCCCACCGCACTCCATACCTTCACCTGTTCATGCGCAACCTATTCCACGCGGACGTTGAGGCGATAGAACTTTCCGGGCGCCTCGATGGGCAAGGTGACGATGACGGACTGGTCCTCACCGATCAGGTTGGTGAAGCCGCTCAGTCCCTGCCACGAGGCGGGGTTCGCGAGGTCGGAGCTGACCTCGACGGCATACTTTCGCGTCCGCCCGGCATAGCCCGCGCCACTTGCGCTGCGGGCGACGAAGCGCAGGGTGAAGGTGTTGCCGGCGGGGTGCGTGAGCGCCAGGGGATGCGGGTTGAAGGTGCGCGGATCGGTGCCCAGGGTGTATTCGGCGAGGTTGCCGAAGCCGTCGCCGTCCGGATCGCGGTCGTCTGCGGCCAGGCCGGCGGTGATTTCAGCGGGCGTGAAATGGCTGGCCCGCCAGGAATCGAGATCCTCCACCTTGATGAGCAGAGTGCCACTCGCCGTGCCAGTGTGGTTCATCTCGCGGATCGTCGCCAGCACGGCGTAGCTGCCCGCGGCGCTCGGGGAGGTCGGCGAGCCGTCATAGGTCAGGTTCACGGTCAGGCCCTCGGGCGTGGTCGTTGCGGACGCCGATTTCGGCGTGCCATCGTAAGTTTGGGTGAGGTCGCCGAGCGTGATGCTGGCGGCGGCCTGGTGAATCGTGCCGGTGGTGCAGTTCGTTAGGGTAACCGCATAGTTGGCGCCGCCATTGCCGTCGTCAAGCGTGATGCCCGGAATGATCACCTTGTTGCCATCACCGGCATTGCCGTCCTGGAATGCCTGCGCGAGGGTGCTGGCCGCATCGCCGGTGGCCAGCGGCGGGGTAAGGATCGGGGTGCCCGCAGCGGTGCTCGTGCCATCATAGGTCTTGGTGGCAGGCACCGCCGCCACCGTGAGTGGCCGCGGCGTGAGGTTGGCAGTTAGACCAACCTGCCGGGTGAGGGTGTAGTTGCCCGCCTGCGCCCCGCCGAGGGTGATGCCGGTCACCGTCACCGGCCGGTTGGGGCCCGCGTGCTTGTCTGCAAACTCGGCGACCGCCGTGCCACCCAACGTTAGAGTGTCGCCAGTGTAGGGCTTGCCGTCGCTGCTCGTCCCGCTGCCTGCGGCCTGTGCCGGTGGCAACGCCGCGCTGCCCGTCAGGGCCACTGCGGGTGTGCCGTCATAGGTTTTGTCAGATGCGGCCAGGCCGTTCACCGTCAGGGCTTTGGGGGTGACCTGCAGCGATCCGGTGGCTCCGGTCAGCGTGTAGTTGCCCGCCGCCGAACCTGCCAGAGCCAAGGTGCCGGGAGTTATCGTTTTGAAGGTGGCAAGCGCCCCGGCCCACTGTGCCGTGGTGCTGAGGGTGCCGCCGGAGTAGGCGGTTCCGGTGGCGCTCACGATCCGTTCGAGCGCATACCCCTTGGCGTTGTTAGCAGCCGTGCCATGGGTTGACTGCGCACTGGCAACCGCAGTGAAGCTGTTGAGCACGGTCCCCAGGGTGGGCGTGCTGCTGATATAACCCATGCCGCCGATCCATAACTCGTTGGCCTGGGTGGTGCTTGGCGTGGTGCCGGTGAGCGCAGCGGTACTGTTGCCGGTGGCACTCGACGTTTGATCCAGCGGGCTGGCGCTCAGGACGCCGCGGTATTCCATCACCACGGCGGCCGAGCGCAACAAGGCCTGGTTGATGGTGAGCGCCGCCGCCGCGTTAAGAATGTTAGGGGCCTGCCAGATCTCGGTGGTCGTGCCATTGGGATTGGTGGCTTGCGCGGCACGCGACCAGGTGGCTCCGGTTTGGGTGATGCCGGTAACCCGGCCGGCAGAGCTGCCGCGGGTGGCGATCACGGCAATGAGGGTGTTGCCGTTCGCGGGCGCGGTGCTTAGGGTCACCGGAATCGTGGTGGAAGCATTTGGGCCGGTGTTGCCCGTCTTGCTTTGCACCCGGGCCGCAGCCGGGATCGGTGCCAGCGCCTGGGCCCCTACCTCCTTGCCGGCCAGAGTGGTGCTGCCAGTTAATGTTAGGTTCGCCCCGTCGAGGTTGTTCTGGATTGTCAGACTGGCTGCCGCCGCCACCAAGGTCCCGTCATAGACCCGTGTGCCGGCCAACTGGAGCGGTCGCGCGGTGATGCCGGCATTGGCCACGCCCGGTTGTGCCGCCAACGCATAGTTGCCCGCGTTGGCACCGCCGAGCGCATAGCCGGTGGCGGTCACCGGCCAGGTTCCCACATTGGCGCTGGCGAAGGCCCCGGTGCCAGCGATCACAGTCACGGACTCGCCGCTGACCACGCCGGACACGGCACCGCCGGTTAGAGTGGCGGTGGCGGTGGCATCGTAAATCTTGTTGGCCGCCGTGACCCCGGTGATGGTTAGCATTTTGGCGCTCACCGTGAAGTCAAACGCGCCGGAGGCGCTGGGAGCATAGGTGGCGTCCCCCCCATAACTGGCGGTGATCGAATGGCCGCCCAGTGCCAGCGAACTCGTGGCAATGCTCGCCTGGCCGGAACTCAGCGTGCCCGTGCCTAACACCGTGGCCCCGTCCTTGAAAGTCACCGTCCCGCTCGCCCCCGCCGTCACCGTGGCGGTAAAGGTCACCGCCGAGCCATAGGCCCCGGTCGCGCCGAGCGACGACGCCAGGGTGGTGGTGGACGGCAGGGCGGAGGGCGTGGCGCTGACCTGGGTGGAGTTCGCGCCCTCACCCGCACCGTTGGTTGCCGATACCACATAATGATAAGGCGTGCCATTGATCGCCGTGGCATCGATATAACTCGTGGCGGCGGGACTGCCTAACGTGGTGTATGGTCCGCCACTGGTGAGGGAACGTTTCACGTTGTAGCCAAGCGCGCCGCTGGAGGCGTTCCACGTCAGGCCGACCGTGTTGCTACCCGGCGTGGCAGCCAGGCCGGTCGGTGCCGCGGGTGGCGAAGCCGGCACGGTCGGCAGGGCACTGGCCTGCGCCGAGTGCGGGGTTTCGCCCAGGGCGGTGATGGCGGAAATCACATAATAATAGCGGGTGCCATTGGTCAACCCGGGGTTGAGATACGTGGTGCCCGTCGGGTTGGCGATCACCGCATAAGGACCGCCGGTGATGGTGGCGCGTTTCACGGTGTAGCCGGTGGCACCTGGCGCGGGATCCCAGCTCAGGGCGATCTGCCCATCGCCTGCGGTGGCCACCAAGCCCGTCGGGCTCGGCTGGAATCCCGGCGTCACATCGTGCAGGGCGTAGGCGCTCGTTTCCATCTCGGGACTGCCTGTTCTGGTGAGCACCACATTGGCCACGTAATCCCCCGGGTTCTGCGTCCAACTCGCGGTCAAGATCCGGTTATTGCCCGACCACGACGAGGGAGCGAGCGCTTGTTCCACCGACACGCCTGCGGAGGCGCCGTCCGTCGAAACCAGTTGCAGCCGATAGGTGTGACCAGGGGTGAGCCCCGGGAGGTTCAAATAATGATAGGTTTCAGAAGACCACGCATAGGAGCGCATCAGCTTGCCGAAAGCCGTGGAACCGTTCAGCGACGGAACGTGACCATGCGTATCGGTGTCGGTGCGCTGATGACTGGCACTCAATCCGGTGGGGGACGTGTGACTCCAATCCGTGCCGAAGCTCAAACCGTTAGCCAGCGTGACCGGCGCCACCGCCGTGCTGCCGAAGTGATTGGCTTCGACCAGCGTGCCGGTGCTCAGGATTTCCGCCCCGGTCGCTGCGGCCGTGACCGCGAGCGCGGTGTTGGTGAAGACGACATTGGGGGCGACGGTGATGGTGACGGTATAGTCCTGATAGATCCCGCCGTTCTCGGCGGTGACCCGGTAGGTGACCGGGCTGGCGAAGTTTTGCGGGGTGGCCGGCGCGATGGTGGCGCCGGCGGCAGCGACCAAGGTCGGCGACAGCGCGCTGATGGCGGTGCCAAAGGGCACGGTGATGGTGATGTTGCGGTCAGTGATTTGGGCCGCGCCCAATGCCCCGAAAGTGCAGGTATCGATGGTGGTGTATGTGTTGGTGCCGGCGGCTCTAACGCCTTTGTCCAACAACTGCCAGCCATTGAGCGGAGCCCAGTCGTTGTTGACCTTGGCCTGGACGTGGATTTCGCCGGCGGCATTGGGGATCAGGCGATCGAGCACGGCATGGTTCGCGCCAGCCCTCCAATCCGTCGCGGTGCCGCCGTTTTCCACCGTGTGCTGCACCAGGCCGACCCGATACGAGGTGCTGCGATCATCGGTGTTGTATTGGCTGGCCAGCGCCAGTTGATAGATATGTGAAGTGTTCAGGCCGGTCACCTTGAACAAGGTGGTGTGGCTGAGCAAATTGGGACTTTGGCTCAGTTGCAGGCCGCCCTTGAGCAACCGCGCGCCGTTGGGAGCCACTCCGAGGCCACCCCAGTCGCTGGCGGAGCCGTGCGCCACCAGGATCGCCGAGACCCCGATGGTGGTGGCCACCCCCTCGGAGTTCTTCATGTTAGTCAGGGCGGTGGTGCCACCCGCGCCCGCGTTCCAGCAATGCACCGCAGTGGACGCGGCGTTGATCCCGTCATAATCCAGCGGAGCCACGCGACTGGCCGTGCCACTGCTGGCTGCGGAGTTAGATGCGGTTCCGTTCATCAGAATCGCGCTGCCGTGATAATCCAGGTTGACGGTCACCGGGGCCGTTACCGGCATGGCACTGGCCTCGTTGGAAGCCAAGCTGGTGCCACCGGCGCCGGTGGCCGTGACCACATAGTAATACGTGGTGCCATTGGTCACGGTGGCATCCCGATAGTTGGTGGTCGTGACATCCGGGAAGCTGGCATAGGGTCCGCCGGGCGCCGTCGCGCGTTGCACCGTATAACTGGTCGCGAACGGCGACAGCGACCAGGCCAGGGCGACGGCGGAATCGAGCGGGGTGGCCGTGAGGTTGGCCGGGACCACCGGGGCGGTGCTGCCGACGCAGCGGAAGAAGGCGCTGGCCGGCACCCGGCCCGAAGCACCCGGCCCGGACCAGTCGAGATAGAGGTAATTGTCGCCATAAGTTTCCACGAACTCCACCCGGATCCCGTGATAGCCGGCCGTCAGATACACGGGCATGTTGGACCACCCTGCTTGCCCGTAGATCGTCTTCATCACCCAGGTTTCATCCACAAACACCCTGGTATTGTCGTCCGCGCTGATGCTGAACGCATAGTAACCGGCGGTGGTGATTTTGACATAACCGGTATGCCGCGAGGAGAAATGGTCCTCGTAGCCGGTGGGAAAATCGGCATGGGCGAAACTGATCTGGGGGTCGATCCGGGTATCATTCGGCGCGAGGTGCGCCATGTCCGGCCAGGTGTACAAGTCCGGGGGTTGTTGATAGAACTCGGAATGGATCCCGGGTGAGATCGTGCCCATGCTGAGGAACACCGTCGCAAGGGCGGAGTCCACCGTGCCGTCATTGACCTTGAAGGTGAAGCTGTCCGTCGAGTTGTAGCCGGCCACCGGCGTGAAGGTGAGGTTCGGCGCGGTGCCGCGCAGCGTGCCATGCGCGGGCTGGCTGAGCACGGTGAAGGTGAGCGGGTTGTTATCCGCATCGGTGCCACTCAGCACGATGGCGGTGGCAGTGCCGAGCGCGACCGGCAGGCTGCGGTTGAGCGCCACGGGGGCCTGGTTCACCGGGGTGACCGTTAGGCTAACAGTCGCCGCCGCCGAACTCACCCCTTCGCTATCGGTGACGGTGAAGGCCAGGCTGTCGCTGCCATTGTAAAGCGGTGCCGGCGTATAGGTCAGGAACGGGACGACGCCGGACAAGGTGCCGTGGGTGGGAGCGGCGGTGAGTTTATAGGTGATGGCATATCCTTCCGGGTCGGTGCCGGCCAGCGTGATGGGAATGGCGGTATCCTCCACCGTGCTGAGCGTTTGCGCGATGGCCAGCGGCGCGTCGTTCACCGCCGTGACGTTGATGACCACCGTGGCGAGGGCCGAGTTGACTGTGCCGTCGTTAGCCACGAACGTGAAACTGTCCGTGCCATAGTAGTTCGCGGCCGGCGTGTAGGTGCGACTCGCCGCAGTGCCGGCCAGCGTGCCATGCGCAGGCGAGTCCACGATGCTGTAGGTCAGCGGGTTGCCATCCGCGTCGGTGCCGGTCAGCGTGATGATCTTGGCGGTGTCTTCCGCAGTGGACACGCTTTGGTTGTGGGCGACCGGCGTGATGTTGCCGCCGAGCCCCACCGCGATGGTGACCGTGGCAATGCTGGAGTCCACCTTGCCGTCGTTGGCCTTGAAGGTGAAACCGGTGTTGCCGGTAAAGCCGGCCACCGGGGTGTAGGTCAGGGCGGGCGGGGTGCCGGCGAGCGTGCCGCTGGCCGGGCCGGTCACCACGGTGTAGGTCAGCGGGTTGCCCGCATCGGCATCGGTGGCCGTCAGCGTGATGGCTTTCGCCGTATCCAATGCCGTGCTGACATGCTGGTTGAGGGCCACCGGCGGGCGGTTTGGATCCGCCACCACCGTGAGCGTGAGATCGCGGGTCACCGGGCCGTATTTGTTAGGATCGAGCACGCCATCCGTCACCCCCAGTCTGACGATATAGGAACCGGGCGTGTCGAAGGTGGCGAGGGTGGTGTTGCTGGTGGTGGTGCCGTTGGTGCTGAAGGTCACGGCCCCCGCGCCGCGGGGCTTGCTCCAGGAATACACGAGCGAGGCGCCGTTGCCATCAATGTCCGCCGCGGCGGCGCTGAGCAGGGCGGTGCCGAGCGGCAGGGTCACCGTGGTGGGCGTCGCGGTGCAGGTGCTGATGGATTTGAAATACACCAGCGTGTGCGCGGTGGTGTCGTTTTGAATGGTGGCAATGGTATCGGCCAGATCGTAGCCGTTGCCATTCCAATAATCCAGCGACGGCAGCGTGGCGGCGGCGGTGGAGCCATACTTCTTGAGGGCGTTCTTGCAGTCGTTGTTCCCGTTCGGCAACCACGAGCGACCGCTTTCAAGGTTTTCGAAAATCATGGCTGCCGGAATGCCTTCGTCGATATTGTATTTTGCCAGCAAGCGGATGCAGGCGTCGGCCAGCCATTCATTGCAGATGGTGTGATCGCTCATGAGGGCCGTGGTGATGACCGGGGCCAGCGCCTGGACATTGGGGAGGGTCAGGGCGTTGTTGAAGGTGTTGATCAGGCTGTTGCGCCCGAGCGATCGGGACATGGCGGTGATGGCCGGATAGAGCAGCCCGGTGGACACGCCCGAGACGGAACCGCCCAGTTGCGCCTCGAACGCCGCGCCGCCCAGGGTGCCATACGCGATTTGATAGGGGTCGGCCCAGTTGATCGGTTCGATGGGCTGCGCGGTGGCGACTATCTTGGTGAGCATGTCGGTCAGCGCCGGCTGGGCCACACTCCCCATGGCCTTGAGGGCCTCCGCCGCGTAGTAGCGCACATGGTAGTCGCTGTCGGAGAGCCGGTCCCGCAGCACGCTCACCGCCGTGGCTGGCTTGAGCTGGCCGAGGGCCTGGCAGGCGCCCTTGCGGGCATTCAGGTTGGTGAGGTCGGCCGCCATGGTCAGCAGCGTGGCGACCTTGGTGCTGGCGTCGGCGCGGGTGGCCAGTTCGGCAGCGGCCCAGTTGCGTTTTTGCGACGACCAACTGGAGAGTGCGGCGACCAATTGGTCGCTGGTCAGGGTGTCGAGGTCGGTGCGTAGCGAGTACACCCCGTCGGTGATGGCTTCGTTGACGTCGCTGGCATTGAGATGGTTGGCGGCGTTTGGGTTTTTGCCGGTGATGTAGAGCCGCTGGAGCGCCGTGGCATAGGTCAGGAGGAAGCAGGCCGTGTCACTGTCGGCGCCCAGGCCCATGGCGTCCTTGGTCGGGTCCGTGGCGTTGGCGCTCGCGCCGGTGGCCGAGTGATAGGCGAAGGAGCCATCCCAGCGGCGCACCATGTCGAGTTCCCATTGGATTTGCCGGAAGTAGGCGGCCATGGCGGTGGGGCCGCCGACGTTGACGCCGAGCGGTTGCCAGAGGTGGGCATAGTAGGGGCCGGTGTGGCCCATTTCGCGCAGCGAGTAGGCGGCGGTGCAGGACTTGGCGAAGTACTGCGCCTGGGGGCTCATGTCGGCCTGGTCCTGCAGTGCCATGAGCAGCGAGGCGAGGCCGTTTTTGCCGTTGTCGTCATGCAGGTCTTCCGGCGGCGAGTGGCCGTAGGGGACCGAACCTTTGCCGGCGAAGTAGGCGAAATACTTGCGCCCGCGCTCGATGGCCGGCTCGATTTCCGGGTCCAGCGAGCCCCCGGACCGGGCAATCGCCTTGCGGCCCAACATGATTCCGAGATTGACGGTTTCCCCGGCCTGATTGACGGGGCCATAGGTGGGCACATGGCCATGGGTCGATGAGCCATCGGATTTCGACCATGCCATGCCGTGGCCATAGGTGCCGAACACGCTCTGGCCGGCGGCGCAGGTGGCGGTGAGTTCGCGGATGGCGGGCAGCACCTGGGCGTCGTCGGTGGCGAGGTAATACTCGCTCAGGAACACGTTGGTGTAGCCCCATGGCCACGCCACCATGGCATTCACGGGAATGGTCAGATCCAGGTACTGCGCCGCGACCTGCCGGGCATAGGTCTGCACCTTGGACTGGACCGTGGCGTAATACGGATCGGTGGGTGCCACGCAAGCCAGCAGCGCCAGCGCGATGACGGCGTTGCCTTCGGTGTAGCCGCTGTTGATAGAGCGGGACGCCAGGCGCGTGCAGGCCTTGGTGATGATGTTGGCTGATTTCGGACAACTGAAGGGGGCGGTCGCGCTGTAGCTTCCCATGACCGCAAGGGTGATTTGGACATTGAGGGTGAGGCCACCCCGCCAGATGAGCAGCTTGAGGGCCCCGGCGTTGGCGGTCTTCTCGGCCTCGGCGATGGCCAGGCCGAGGCTCTTGCGGGCATCGCTGGTGAAGGCCACCGGCGCCGCCGCCGTGCCGCTCGCCCCCAGCATCACGTCGCCCGCCAGCAGGATGCCGGCCGCCGGTGAAGCCGCTTCAACGCGGGTCACCAGGATCTGGCGGCTTTCGGTGGTCAGCCCCTCCGGGGTGAACAACCACTCGTTGCCGGTGCTGTAGATCCAGCCGCGGGCACCGGTCGGGCCCAGGTTATAGGTGTCGGTGGTGTCGATCAGGACGCCCGGTGCCGTGGCATCCGGAGGGGTGGCCTGCACGCCTGCGGGCAGGGCCAGCAGGGACACCATCACCGCGAGTGCGGCACGCCAAGCAGCTTTGTGTTTCATACGTGGAGCCGTCATACACCCGGCGGGTGATGGCTGGCTACCACCATTTGGCGCGGATAAAATCAGGCTGGCTAAAAACGGGCTTGACATCCTGCCGCAGCGGGTTCACTTGCTTCCGGTAGCGCCGCAATGTAATGTGATCATCGGATGCCCACTTGATCTCGACTCAGCGCCGCCCGCCATTTCCAACTTTCTCCAACTTTCCTACCCCTCCTCTCACATGAACCTCCCGTCCACCCTTCGCTATCTTTGCCACGGTTCCCTCGCCGTGCTCCTTGCGGCGCAGTCCGCCTCGGCCGCCAATGGTTATTGGAACTCGGATGCCAATGGCAACTGGGCGAGCGCCGCGGACCCGCCGTGGCTGGGGGCCGAGGTGCCGGGAGCCAACTCGGGCACGCTGAATTTCGACCTCGCGACCTTCGGGTTCGCGCTCACTGCGGACCGGATCGTCACGGTGGATGCCAATCGGAATATCGGCGGCATCACCTTTGCCAACCCCTCGTCGAGCAAATTCACCCTGAGCGGCGGCAGCCTGCTGTTGTCCAATGGCGGCGTGATCCAGACCGCGGTGGATAATGGCGATCATACCGATACCATCAGCACGGCCATCGCGATTCAGGGCGACGGTGGTGGCGCCACCTTCACCGCGGGTGCGAACTGGACCACGAGTATCATGAGCCTCGGCGCGGTGACGGGGGCCTCGACGGGAGCCAACGTCACCACGCTCGTCCTGAATGGCGGGAATGTCGGCGACAACGTCATCACGGGGGTGCTTGGCAATGGCACGGGCGGGGGCAAACTGGCGGTGACCAAGAGCGGTATTGGCACCTGGATACTCGCCGGCTCGAACACCTTCGGCGGGCAGTTGAGCGTGGAGGAAGGCATCTTGAAAGTCGCCACGGTCAACGGTGCCAGCGCCGCCGGGGTGTTCGGCAACAGCACGCTTGCCGTGATCCTCGGCAGGGCCGGCGGCATCACCGGCACCCTCCAATACACCGGTGCCAGCACCAGCAGCTCCAAGAAGTTCACCATGGCCGCAGGCGGTAGCGGCGCATTCCTGGTGGATACGACCGGAGCCATCCTCACCGTCAGCGGCGTGATCGACGGCGAGGGCATTCTCGCCAAGGCCGGGACGGGAACGCTCAACCTCTCCGGTGCCAATACCTATACCGGCGGCATTGAGTTGTACGACGGCGTGCTGGCCTTGGGTAGCAGCGGTGCACTGGGCAACGGCGGCATGCTCACCTTCCGTGGCGGCACGCTCCAGTTCAGCGCCACTAACAAGGCCGACCACTCCGCCCGCTTCAGCACGACCGCCAACCAAGCCTTCAATTTCGACACCAACAGCCAAGCCGTCACCCTGGCGAGCGGCTTGACCAGCGCTGGCGGTTGGCTCACCAAATCCGGCACGGGCACGCTGACCCTCAGCGGTGTCAACACCTACGACTTTGGCACCACGGTCAATGCCGGCACGCTGGCGTTGACCGGAGCCGGCACGCTCGGGGCAAGCACCGGGTCGCTCACGGTGGATGGTGCCACGACCATCGTCAGCCTGGGCTCGACCAATCAAACGGTCGGCGCGGTTTACTTGTGGAACGGGGCGCAGATTACCGGCACCGGCATCCTCACCGGCATGTCCTTCGACGCCAATAACGGCACCATCAGTGCCAAACTCGCAGGCCAGGATGCCATCCTGACGAAAAACAACAGTGGCACCCTGACCCTCACTGGTGCCAATACCCACGGCGGCACCACCGTCTATGAGGGGACGCTGACCCTCAGCGGGGCCGGCACGCTCGGGGCTCCCACCTGCACGCTCACGGCGAACGGCAGCGCGACCATCGTCAGTTTGGGCACGACCAACCAGACGGTCGGCGCGGTCAACCTGTGGAACGGGGCGCAGATCACCGGCACCGGCACGCTCAGCGCCAGCACCGCCTTCAACGTGGACAGCGGCACCATCAGCGCCAAACTCGCGGGCCCCGGCACCTTGATAAAGGGCGACACCGCCACGGTGATCCTGAACGGAATCAACACCTACAGCGGGGCTACCCTGGTCAGTGCGGGCACGCTGCAGGTGGCGAAGCCGTCCTCGCTGCCAGGTCAGACGACGCCCGGGCTCATCTCGGTGGCCGACGGTGCCACCCTGGCGGTCAATGTCGGCAGCAGCGGGGAATTCACCGCGACCGACATCAGCAATCTCCTGACCAACGCCACCTTCGCGGTCAACTCGATTCTGGGGGTCAACACCACGGCCGCGTTTGCCATGAGTTCGAGCCTTACCGGAGCCATCGGCCTCAGCAAGCTCGGCACCGGCGTGCTGACCCTCTCTGGCACTGGCAACACCTATAGCGGTGGCACCAGGGTCCTCGGCGGCACGCTGCTGCTCAGCGGGGTCGGCACGCTCGGGGAGAGCACCGGAGCGCTGACGGTGGACGGGGCCACCGCCATCCTGAGCATGGGTGCGACCAACCAGACGGTCGGCGCGGTCACGGTGTTGAACGGTGGGCAGATCACCGGCACCGGCACGCTCACCGGCACCACGTTCAACGTGGAGAGCGGCACCATCAGTGTCAAACTCGCGGGCACGGGTGCCATGCTGACCAAGAGCAGCATCGGCATGGTGACCTTGACCGGGGCCAACACCTACGACGGCGGCACCCTGGTCAACGACGGAACGCTGACCCTTTCCGGGAGCGGCAAGCTCGGGGCGGCCACCGGGGCGCTTACGGTGGACGGCGGCAGTGCCATCCTGAGTTTGGGCACGACCCTCCAGACGGTCAGCGCGGTCAGCTTGCTCAACGGCGGGCAGGTCACCGGCACCGGCACGCTCACCGGCACCTCGTTCAACGTGGAGAGCGGCACGATCAGTGTCAAACTCGCGGGCACAGGTGCCGTCCTGACCAAAAACAGTCTTGGCACGGTGCTCCTGACCGGAGCCAACACCTATACGGGTGGCACCCGGGTCACTGCCGGCACGCTGCAGGCTGCGACGATTGCCTCGCTGCCGGGTCAGACCACCCTCGGGCTGATCACGGTGGCCGACGGCGCCAGTCTGGTGCTCAACGCCGGCGGCACCGGCGAATTCGCCTCAGCCAACATCACCAGTCTGGTGACCAACGCCAGCTTCGCCGCCAACACCCTGCTGGGGATCGACACGACCACCGCCACCGGCGGCGCGTTTGCCTGTACCTCCAACCTTATCGGCGCCTTCAGCCTCAGCAAGCTCGGCATCGGAACCCTGACCCTCTCCGGTGCCAACAACACTTACAGCGGCGGCACCACGGTCAGCGGCGGCACGCTGGCCCTGTCCGGCACCGGCAAGCTCGGGGCCAGCACCGGAGCCCTGAAAGTGGACGGCTTCACGACCATCCTCAGTCTGGGCACGACCAGCCAGACGGTCGGCGCGGTCAGCTTGCTCAACGGGGCGCAAATCACCGGCACCGGCACGCTCACCGGCACCTCCTTCAACGTGGAGGCCGGTTCGATCAGTGCCAAACTCGCGGGCACTGGCAGCATCCTGACCAAGACCACCGATAGCACCGTAACCCTGACCGGAGCCAACACCTATGACGGCGGCACGCAGTTGTACGGTGGCGTGCTGGCCTTGGGCAGCAGCGGCGCACTGGGCACCAGCGGCACGATCCAGTTCGGCGGCGGCACGCTCCAGTTCAGCGCCAGCAACAAAACCGACTATTCCGCCCGCTTTGGCACGGACCTCGGCCAAGCCTATAACTTCGACACCAACGGCCAAACCATCACCCTGGCGGCGAACTTGACCAGCGTCGGCGGCTCACTCACCAAGTCCGGTGCGGGCTCCCTGACCCTCAGCGGCGTGAATACCTACGATGGTACCACCACCATCAATGTCGGCACGCTGCTAGTCCCGCAGGTGGCCTCACTGCCGGGGCAGGCGGGCTACAGTCTGATCACGGTGGCCGACGGCACCACCCTGGTGATCAATGCCGGCGGGGCCGGGGAATTCGCCGATGCCGACATCACCAATCTCCAAACCAACGCCATTTTCGCTGCCAGCTCCACCTTCTGCATCGACACCACGCATGGCGACTTCGACTACTCCGGCAATCTGATCCAGGCCCACACGCTGGTGAAACTCGGCAGCAACGTGCTCACCCTCTCCGGTCTCAACACCTACACGGGCGGCACCATCATCGGCACCTCGAACCAAGCCAACGCCGGCACCCTGCGCTTGTCCGGCGCGGGCACGCTCGGCACGGCCGGCACGGTCGTCGTGTATGGCGGCACGCTCGACCTGAACGACACCACCCAGGCCATCACCACCCTGACCTTGGGCGCAGGCGCGGCCGGCAGCACCGCCGCCGTCACCATCGGCACGGGCGAATTGCGGTTAGGGGGCAACGTGGATTACCGGGCCACCAACAATCCCAGCGGCGCGACGATCTCCGGCGCGGGTGGCGGCAGGCTGAGCCTGTTGGGCGACCGCACGTTCACGGTGGGCAATTCCACGGCCGCAGTCACCGATCTAACCATCAGCGCCAACCTCCAAAACGGCGATGCCACGGCCCGCAAACTGATCAAGGACGGCACCGGCACACTGCTGCTCACCGGCACCAACACCTACACGGGCGTAACCACGATCAACGCAGGTACCCTGCAAGTCCTGACGGCGGCCTCGCTGCCGGTTCCGGCGTCGGGCGTGATCACCGTCGCCGCCGGGGCCACCCTGGCGGTCAATGCCGGCGGCCCCGGAGAATTCTCGGCGGCCGACATCAGCGCCCTCCTGGCCAAGGCCACCTTCGTGGCCACCTCCACTCTGGGCCTCGACACCACCAACGCCGTCGGTGGCAATTTGACCTACTCCTCGAACCTGACCGGTGGCATCGGCCTCAACAAGCTCGGGACCGGCACCCTGACCCTTACCGGCACGGGCAACACCTATAGCGGCATCACCACCATCTCCGCCGGGGCTATCCAGGTGAATGGCTCGCTGGGCAGCGGCGGCTTGGTGACCGTCCCCACAGGCAGCACCTTGGGGATCGGCACCGGAGCCACCGTCGCCCGCAGCGTGACCGTCAGCGGCGGGCTGCTCAACCTCGCGGGCACCATGGGAACGGGCAGCACGCTGACCCTCTCCGGCGGCACCGTCAACACCGTCGGCGCGGCTGCGACGGTGGCCATTGTGGCGCTGCCCGTGCCGGGTGCCACACCCGTTTTCAGCGCCCCGGTGGACCAGGAGCTGACCGTGACCAACAAGTTGACCCAGGCCCTGAGCAATGGCTCCAACACGATCACCGCCGGCACCACGCCGTTCAAGGTGAGCGGCAGCAATCTCGTCACCAACCTCGACAAACTCTTCCTGCGGGGCGGCACCACGAAAATCGAACGCTTGAGTGGCAATTTCACGGCAGGTCTGGACGTGCGGGCCTGGCAGGGCTCGACCGGCCTGCTCGAAGGAACCATGTTCGACCTCCCCGGCTCGCCGAGCGCCGTCAGCCCGGGGGGCGTCGGCTATGCCACCGGAGCCATCCATACCGACGGTGGTGATTGGTTCACCAGCGCGGGCAGCGGCGTCTCGAGTGGCACGATGCCCACCGGCTATGTGGAAAACTTCACCGTGGAATACCGCGGAAAACTGCGCATCGCCACCGCCGGCAGCTACACTTTTTCCCTTACCAGCGACGATGGCAGCGCCTTGTGGATCGATCCTGCGATCACCAACCCGGCCCTGGCCGATGCCAAGGTCAATAACAATGGCAGTCATGGAATGCAGCAGGTCAATTCAACCGCGCTTAGCCTGACCGCAGGCGACCACGACATCATCGTGCGGGTCTATCAGGGCGGCGGCGGCGCCGGCCTCTACGTCCGCTGGGATCCGTTGGGTGGGACCAACTTCGTCGATATCCCGGGGGCCAATTATTTCCACGGCAGCCAGACCCCTGCGGCGGTGAGCCTGCCCACCACCGAGTTGGCGGTGACCGGCACCAACACGGTGAATCTGGCCTTTGCCAGCGGCAAGGCGACGCTGGGCAACCTGAGTCTCGCGGCCAGCACCTTGACGTTCCAAACGAGTACCAGCGTGAGTTTGAACAACCTCACGGCCACCGACACCGCCTCCATCGCGAGCGGCCCGTCCCTCTCGTTCCGTACCGGTAACGTGACCGTTGCCGACACCAAGTCCTTGACGCTGACCCCGGCCATCATCAATGACACGGCTCCCACCGTGCTGAACAAGCTGGGCACCGGCACGCTGACCCTCAGCGGCATCAGTACCTACACCGGCGCAACCACGGTCGGGGCGGGCACCGTGATTCTGAACGGCACCCTGGGATCCACGGCGATCACCGTCAACAGCGGGGCCACCCTGACGGAGGGTGAACTCGGGACGATCGGCGGCAGCGCCTCCCTCACGGTCGCCGGTACGGTGACCCTCGGCGGCGTCAACACCCATACCGGTGCGACGATGCTCAACGCCGGCACGCTCACGGTAACCAACCCCGCCGCGCTCCAGCGCAGCATCCTCACTTTCAATGGCGGCGGGTTGGACACCGGCGCATTGACCAACGTCCCCCTGGGCGGCATCACGGCCAACGTGGACATCACGGTCAACTCCGTGTTGACCACGCTTTCCGGCTACGCGACCTGGAGCGCCGCCGCCGCCAAAACCCTGAACATCGACGGCACCATTACCCGCAACCCGGGTGCCGCAATCAACTTCGGCACCACCGGCACGATCAGCGGAGCCGCCTTGGGCACCCTGCTGGGAACCAACACCATCAACCCCTGGGCCATCGCCGGGGGAATCGATTGGGCCCTCTACGACGGCAGTAAAATCGCCGCTTACACCGGTTACACCGCAGCCACGGGCATCGCAACGGCTCCCACGCTCACGAGCGCGGCCAGCGCCAACTCCAGAATCGATAACACCACGACCAACAACGTGACCCTGGCCACCACCGGTACCATTGACCTCAATTCCCTGGTGGTCAACGGCAGCACCAGCCGCACCATCGACGTCAAGAATGGCACCACGCCAGGCATCTTGCGCCTGGGCACTGCGGGCAGCCTCCTCATGGGCGGCAGCACCCACACCATCGGCGTCAGCGGCACCGGCGGCACCCTGACCGCCGGCGGCGCCACTGACAACACTGCGGGTGCGCTGACGGTGATGACATCCAGCGACGGAACCATCAACTCGGTGATCGCCGACAACGGGACCGGCAAGGTCTCCCTGACCAAGTTCGGCCCCGGCACCCTGACCCTCAACGCCAGCAACACTTACAGCGGTGACACCACGATCAACTCGGGCATCTTGAGCACCCTCAGCGGTGGCGGCAAGGATATCATTCCGAACGGTCTCGGCAAAGGCGATGTGTTCATCGGCACGACCGGAACTCTCGCCCTGGTCGCTGCCACGGAAACGATCAACGGCTTGAACGGGACCGGCACGGTGTACGGGGATGCCGCCGGCGCCGGCCGCCTGACGCTCGGCGATGGCAATGCCAGCGGCACGTTCGCGGGGGTCTTGCGCAATGGCGCCACCGGCATCCTGCATTTGACCAAAACGGGCAGCGGCACACAGACGCTTACCGCTGCCAACACCTACACGGGCACGACGACCGTCAGCGCCGGCACCCTGGCCTTGAATTTCAGCGTCAACAACCCGACCAACGTCCTCGCCAACACCACTGCCGTGACTCTGAGCGGCGGAACCCTGAGCGTCAAGGGCAAGAGTACCGGAACCACGATCCAGACGGTGGGTGGGTTGGCCCTCAGCGTGGGCACCGTTGGCATCTCGGCACTCAGCGTTGATGCCAATGGCGGCGGCGGCACCTTGCTCGCCCTCGGCGCCATCAACCGGGCCGCCGGCGCACACCTCAGGATCACCCTGCCCGCCGGCACCCAATCCGCGAGCAACGGCATCACCACCACCACGGCCAATACCTCCAACGGCATCCTCGGCAACTACGCCACGATCGGGAGCGATTGGGCCACGAAGAGCGGCTCTAACATCATCCCCCTGGCCACCTATACCAACCTCGCCGCCCTCGGCAGCACCATCACGAGTGGCGCCACCACCAACGTCCGCCTCAACAGCGCGGGCACCGGTGCCAACATCGCCCTCAGCGCCGCCACCACGGCCATCAGCACCCTGCTGCAAAGCTCCACGACCGCCGCCACCGTGGACACGCTTAGCAAGACCCTGCTAACCAGCGGCATCATGCTCGGCAGCGACCAGGCCGCACTGACGATCGGCGCAGCGGCGGGCAACGGCATCCTGACTGCCGCCACTGCCGGTGCCGAGTTGGTGCTGATTAACAACGCCACCGGCAGCAACCTGACCATCAACGCCGCCATCCAGAACAACGCGTCGGCGTCATCGCTGACGAAGCTGGGTCCCGGCACTGCGGTGCTCGCCGGCACCAACATTCACACCGGCACCACGGCGGTGAACGGCGGCAAGCTGAGCATCGATGCCACCGGCACGCTCAACACCACCAGCGGGATCTTGATCCGGGCGGGGGAATTCAACTATAACTCCGCCACCGCCCTGTCGCCAAGCATCACCTTCAGTGGCATCGGCGGCACCCTCAGCGGCACCGGCATCATCACCCCGGCGATCATCGTCACCCCCGGCAACACGCTGGCACCGGGCAACTCCGTCGGCAGCATGGGCTTCGGCACCGGCCTGACCCTCAACGGCATTTTCGCCGCACAGTTGGGCACGCCGGGCGCCACCCCCGCCGTCGGCCTGTCCGACCGCGCCGTGGTGACCGGAAACCTGACACTAACCGGCGGCACCCTCAGCCTGAGTGACAATGCCGGAGCCACCGGTCAGGGCGCGGCGGGGGCGGGGGCCTACCGCCTGATGACCTTCACCGGCACGCTCACCGGGACCTTTGCGAGCGTGACCAACCCGCTGGCATCGACGCTGCATGAGAGCGTGGTTTACAACGGCACGAGCAACGGGACCGTGGATCTGAATGTGTACCGCTTGGCGGCGGCCGGCACGCACACCCCCGAGCCGCTGAACCTCGGCACCTTCCATGTGGGGGCCACGGCCAGCACGGCGCTGAGCCTGACCAACACGGCGGCCAATGACGGGTTCAGCGAAAAACTCAGTGCCAGCATTGGCGCGACCACGGGAGATGTGGTGGCGAGCGGGTCCTTCAATCAGTTGGCAGCCCAGGCCACCAACAACACGAGCTTGCTGGCGGGATTCAGCACCGCCACCCTGGGCACCAAGAGCGGCACGGCGACGATCACGCTCAACTCGGACGGCACGGGTACCAGCGGCTACGGCACGGCGGGCCTCGGCACGCAGACGGTGAACGTGAGTGGCACGGTGTATTCGGGCCTGATGGCGTGGAGTGGCGCGTCCGGCGGGAATTGGAGCACCAACGCCAATTGGAACGACTCGCAAGCCGTCGGCGTCCATGCGGCACCGGGCCTGGATGCTGGCTACGCGGGAGTGGACACCGCCACGTTTGGCAACACCTCCGGCAGCGTGACCGTCAACCTCGACGGCGCGGCACCCTCCCTCAATGCCCTGACGTTCAACTCCACCGGCAGCTACACGCTGGCCATGGGCAGCTCCACCACCGGCATCACGCTGGCCGGCACGACGCCCGGCGTCACGGCCACCGGCACCCATACCATCAGCGCCCCGCTCGCCTTGGCCAGCAACGCGACGATCACGCCGACCAACGCGGGCGACCGCCTGACGCTCTCCGGCGGGATCAGCGGCAGCGGCAAGAGCCTGACCAAGAACGGGGCCGGCACCCTGACGCTCGGCGGCACCAACACGTATGGCGATACCATCGTCAATGCCGGCACGCTGGCCATCAGTGCGGGTGGCAGCCTGGCCAGCGGCAACGTCACCGTTTCCACCGCCGGCAGCCTGGCAGGGACCGGCACCATCGGCGGATCGACCACGCTCCAAGGCATCCACGCCCCCGGCAGCAACATCGCCGGAATTCAGACCTTCAGCAACAGCCTGGCCTATGCCGCGACTTCCCGCCTCCAGTGGCAACTCACCGGCAACGTCAGCACCGGCCGCGGCACCAACTTCGACGGCGTGGACCTCACCGGCGGCGCATTCTCCATCGCCAGCGGTGCCACCCTTGATCTCAGCTTCGGCGGCGCGGTCGATTTCACCAACAGCTTCTGGAACTCCGACCAGGCCTGGACCTTGGTCGATCTCTTCAGCGGCACCACCGGCGACGGTGGCACCGGCGTCTTCACCCTGGGCGCGATCACCGGCGGCAGCTACAACAGCACGCTTGGCACTTTCACCGTCGCCCGCGTCGCCGATGCCGCCAGCAAGAACGACGTCGTCCTGAAGTGGAGCGCCGGCGGCGGCACCACCTCCCCCTATCAAACCTGGATCAACAGCTTCACCAGCATCCCCGTCGCCGACCGCGACCCGCAAGACGATCCCGACCACGACGGCACCAGCAACCTCGCCGAGTTTGCCTTCAAGGGCGTGCCGAACGATCCCTCTTACAAGGGCCTGTTCTTCACCCAAACCAAGGACAACAACGCCGACGGCGCCAAGGAACTCACCTTCACCTGCGCCGTGCGCCGCTCGACGGCCGCCTTCACCGCCAACAGCGACCATGCCCAGAGCGCCGTTATCGACGGCGTGACCTACACCATCGAAGGCAGTGTCACCCTGACCGGCACTTGGAACAGCCCGGTTTCCTACCTCGGCAAGTCCGATGCGGCACCGCTCGGCAGCGGCCTGCCCAGTCTCGCGGCCACCGCTTGGGAATATCGCACCTTCTCCGCCTTCAACGGTCTTCCCGCCGGCCGCGGCTTCCTCCGCACCAAGGTCACCATCGACTCCGGCAGCTCCACCTCCCCGTTTGAAACCTGGATCAACAGCTTCGCCAGCATCCCTGCGGCCGACCGCGACCCGGCCGACGATCCCGACCACGACGGGGCCACCAACCTCGCCGAGTTCGCCTTCAACGGCGACCCGACCAAGGGCGGTGACAAAGGCCGGATCTACGGCCTGACGGCGGACAGCAACTTCGATCCCGATACCGCCAAGGAACTGATCCTCACGATCGCGGTGCGTGCGGGCACGCCGGTCTTCAGCGCGGCCACCTCGCCCACGGCGTCGGTTGACGGCATCACCTACACCATTGAGGGCGGCACCACCCTCAACGGCTTCACCACCAAGGTCAACGTCGTGCCCACCGCCGTCACCACCGGGTTGCCGCCTGCCGGCAGCGGCTACGAATACCGCAGCTTCAGCCTCAATGGCTCCAACGGCCTCCCCGCCACCGGCTTCCTCCGCGCCAAGGTCACCCTGCCGTAGCGGTCATGAGTGCATCTCAAGTCATGCGAGCACTCATCCCCATCATGAAGAAGCTTCGGTCCCTCGCCGCGCTGTGCCCTACCGGCACCATGGCCAATACGGTTCGCATAGCGCTGGAGGACAGCCGTCCCGGCCAATCCTGTTCAATTAAGCGCGAAGGACAGATGAATCAGACCGCCGATGACACGGATGCACACGGATAAGAGAAAAATGCGCGGAGCACCATCCGTGCCAATCCGTGCAATCCGTGGTTGAAAATTCTTAATCGAACAGGATTGGGCACCATGGTGGCGATCCGCCGGACTCGCGGCCCTCGCAATCGGTTGGGGCGGACTCGTTGTCACCGCGCAGGCAAGGTTGCTCGTCCATGAGCCGTTGGACTACGCCGCCGGAGTGGGGACGACCCTCAACGGCCAGAGCGGCGGGGTCGGCAGTCTTCGGTGTGACAGGCAGGAGCTGGCGAGTTGAAACGTTAAGAAACGGCACGTCTGTGACGATTCACCACAGAAATCGCCTCTCGACATTCGAAATCTTCACACCTAGCTTCGGGGCGAGCAGAGCAATCCGAGCAATGTCCGTAAACCAAGCCCCCAATCCCGAGCGGGAATCCCTCAGTGTGGTGTTTCTGGGATCTTTCAATCCCAGAATCTTCCACCCGGTGTGGTTTGAAAGGGAGGGGCTGACCCGCCCGGGTGAATTGGCCGCAGGCATTTCCAGCGATGCCACCGATTTGCTCGTGACCCCGGATCTGAGCCGGTGTGAGATTGGCCCTGAGGTTTCCATTGAATGCCTGAGCAACCGCCTGGCTCTGAACGCCGCCACCACCCTTGGCGAAGAACGCCTGCGCGAATTGGCGACAGGGATCATCCTCAAGCTCCCCCACATTCCGATCAGCGCAGTGGGGCTCAACAGCGTCCTGGTGTACGAAGTTCCCAATCACGATGACTGGCATCGGATCGGCGATATCTTGGCACCAAAGGCCGAGATATGGGAACCGTTGATGGAAGGGCGACCAGGCATGTCGGTTCTCCGCATCGAGGATTTCCGCCCGGGGCCGCCCCCGGTGCGGGTTTGGGCCACCGTTGAGCCGGTTCGCGAGCCGCATCCGCCCTATCGCTTCCAAATCCATATCAACTGGCATGGCGACATTCAACCGGAGCCACCGGAAGGGGCGAGTGCCACGGAAATGGCCTCTCGGTTCATGGTTTCCGAGTGGGACAAAGCCCGTGATTTCGGTGCCAAACTGGCCGATAAAATCTTCGCAGTCCTCCATCATTCCATCCCATGAACGCACTCACCACTTCCACCTTGGATCGTCCCCGTTCCTGTGGCACGGGAACGCAAGGATCACCGGTTTCCTGCGGTTTGGAGCCGGGCGTGAGCGATGCGGTGATTGTCCGGTCGCCGGATCAAGCCTCCGGCGCGGTCCGTTACGACAGCGCGACCGATGGTGGCGAGCCGATGCCTCCGCCCAGGCGGATTCAGGGTTTTCCCATTCCGAAGTCCGTCGCCAAGCGCCGCTATTTCAAGGAGACGGATCGCTGGGAGGGCCGGGTGGTCCATCTCTCGGCGCACGGAATCATCGCCGTATTGAGTTGCCGCTATCAGGACTTCCCGGCGGAGGAGGCGGCCATTCCATGGGACGAGATCGATCCAGCGGACCGGGATCTGGTGCGGGAAGGGGCCACTTTTCACTGGAAGGTCGGTTACCTCGAGATCGACGGCCAGCGGTTCAGCGTCTCACACATCGAGTTCCGGCACGCTCAGAATTTCACGCCTCGCGAGCAAGCCACCGCCACGGCCAAAGCGGCGGAATACGCCTCATTGTTCGATGCCTGAATGCGCAATTCGTCCCGCCATGCCGCAAAAAATGGACGCGCCCTCTTCTCGCGCCGATCAGTCCGCGAACCCGCGCATCACCAACTCCTCGCTCCGGCGTCTGGCGGCTTCAATAATCCGCATGTCGGCCGCGACGGCATTGGTGAATTCGTTGAAATAGGCCCGCACCTCTTCATCCGACGAGAAAACGGGCTGCCAGCCGGGATCAGTGGCAACTTTCTTTCCTGCGGTGGCAGCCTTTCGGACTGGTGTGCGTTTAATGGTGGTTTGCATGGCTATTGGACGGTGTTGCCAAGTTCTTGGTGAGTGGAGCAAAAGTGGTAAACCTGGACTTCCCGCGGGGCAACGGCAAATTACGGATACCCCCAGAATTTGGTTCTATTGGTCGGTTGAAATGGGGTGCCGTGTTCATGATCAGCACATTCGGGTAATGAGCGAAAAGAAAACCATGCGGATTTCGGGAAGGGGCAGTCGCATCCCAGACAACTTGACCAATACAGCAGTCAGGATAGTTGTCAATCAAATGAATTTCGGAAATCCAAACAAAATGCGGCAAACTGTAGTGCCGGAAGGCTTCGGCCGCCGATTCGGGGATGTTTCTGGTAGCCAGCGAGCCCTTCAGGTTGGCACCGGTGGTCAGGAAACTCCGGAGGGCGATCCGACCATCGTCAACTGCTGCGGAGAGAGCGGGGGAGCATTCCTTGATGCTGAACTTCCCTGCCGAGAGCAACTGCGTGGCAAGTCGCATGTATCCGTCCGCCGGCAGAAATACCTTTTCAGGCATCGGGACGATAAACGCTTTGATCTCGGGAAACGAGCGGCTTCCGGATCCTCCTCCTATATCCAACAGAGTGTAGGGCAGTCGTGCGTCATCATGAAGCAGGATTTGCCGGTTCCAGGCGGACGAATGAATCCATTTGTGGGCGGGCATCGCTGTCCGGGCGGGAGCGGCAGTATAATCCGAGGCGTGGCCAAAGGCGACGACTGCGTGGTCCGAGAAAACCACCAACACGGGAATGCCCGATTCGATATAGGTGTAGAAGAGGTGCTCGAAAATCTTCGACCCGTCGGCAAAACCCAAGCCATCAGCGAGTTGGTTGAGATCGGTTTGAGCCAAACTGCCTCTGGCGTGAATGACCGGATGAAAGCCCAGCCGCTTCAAAATCTCCGATGCTTGCCATTCAGTGAGCCCGGTACTCGGAAACACCCGCCCAAGTGAAAAGTCGGACACCAGGCTACTCAGTTGGTGTGGACCCATTTCGCGGTATCGCGGATAGCTGCTACTGAAATACCGGGCCAGCATCCACAGCGAGGCTTGGGCACACAGTGCCACCTCCGTGTCCTGCCCGATGTAGGGGAAGCCGGTCACCCTGTATTCATTCCCCAGCAAATTGACCGTTTCTGAGCACAACCTGGCATGAACGGTCAAGCCGGTCCGGGGAGTGATCAGGTCCACTGAAATAAGGGTCCTGCCCAGCCCCCCGGTATCGAGCGGACGCAATACGGAATAGCCCCGGTAGGCCTGCCCCGTGTCATCAGAGGGATGCTCGATCTCATTGAGGTGGCGAACCCCCTCGAAAAAGTGGAGTCGCACACAGCGGGACGAGGGTGTGTGAAATCGCTTTGAGAAATAGGCGCTGAAAGTGTCACGGTAGTCCTTGTCGATGTATTGCCGTTCGATGCAGATGGTAAGCGGATAGCTGCGTTCGAAGAGATGCCCCAGTCTGCTTCCCACGCATTCTGCCTCCGGAAAGCCAGGAATGTTCGCAGCGAGCCGATCCCAGTCCTCCGGCGTTCCGACGGCGACGATTCCGAACGAATCGAGCAGTTCCGTTGTGGAAAGGGCTGGCTGAGGAGAGGTCATTGGCTTCCCGATAGGTGGGTGTTTGGTGCCGTCATCTTATCTCAATCATCGGACCCATCAAGGCGAAAAAATCGGCAATGGCTCAAACCTGGCAGATCCTTCGTGATGTCACGGAGAGCTTGGTGTTCTAGGAAAGGTGCCGCCATTGCTTCGTGAACTCTCCGTGATTTGAAATGCCGATCTTCACGTCGCGGCAGGCACCGTCTTTATCGAACAAGTCAATTCCACGTCCAATATCGATGGTGAACTGACATGCCCGAAGGAAACGATCATGCGGTTGCTCGGTTTCAAGGTGGCCAACGACCTTGATTGTGACCTTGGAGTCCGCAAGCTCAGCTTGGAATCTCAACTTCACCCCATGAGCCTGTGCGTCCGTTGTATGAACAACAATCTCCAGCTTTCGGTCGAAACCTTTGAAGAACTTGCACCAGTGTGGGATCGCCTCGTAATAATTGGCTCCGAAATCCTTTCCGATCTGACGATCATAAATTTCGATCGCTTCCGCATGCCTCACAAGGCGGCCAAAGGCCTCTTTGAGAAGTCCATGCGCAAACTTTGCTCCGGGTGCATAAATCAAGGCACATGCCGATCTGCTGCGACTCCGCGCAAAGTTGGAGCTGTTGAATCTCAGCGCAGAGATGAATTCCAAAACGCCACCATGCTTGGGAGTCTCGCAGATG
Organism: Verrucomicrobiota bacterium; assembly: GCA_026397725.1. Lineage (GTDB taxonomy): Bacteria > Verrucomicrobiota > Verrucomicrobiia > Verrucomicrobiales > Akkermansiaceae > Luteolibacter. The sequence goes on from JAPLUI010000266.1 coordinate 48,233, forward strand.
GCCGCATCCAGCTCGGCATTGTCTCCCTGATTCGCGACGATTTCCGAAAGGCTGGTATCCCAATCGCTCTCATACCCATCAATCACTGAAACAAACCTGCTCTTGCTGGGATTCGCAAATGTCTCCATAACAGCAGAAACTCGCTTCTTGATGTCAGGGTCCTTGATATAGCTGACGGTATCCTTCAGCTCGCCGCCCATCCTCCAGGTCACAGAGGTTTCAGCTAAAAGACAATTCTGAAGCAATGCTTCGAAAATTCCGAGAAGCAGCTCTTCTCCCACCTCGCCCCTTTCAATCAGGGTCAGAATGGACTGCGGATCGATGGCGACAACGAAGATCATGACGCAGGACTAAAAAAGTTCCTCCAAACGCTCCTCGAAAAATCCCTCAGGCCATGCGCTTCGAATCCGGCCCTGCTCGTCGATCTTGATTTCTCTAACTTTCGACCCTTCCTCGCTTGGTTCCACGAAAAGAACCGCCACATCTTCTGGTCGGACTGGTTCCAAGCCATCCGGGAGCTTTCCCCGAGTCGTCTCCCTGATCCGCCGCAAGATCCGCAGAATCAGATGCTCGCTGTGGGTTTCGATGAGGAAGGTGTTCTTGTTCCCTCCAAGTGCGGATTCGATGAAGAGATCGCCGAGTTCAGCCTGTAGCCGCGGGTGGATGTGGAGTTCAGGTTGCTCAATGGCAATGAGGCTTCCATCACCAATCATTGCCTCCATGAGAACGGGCATCACTTGGCTGATCCCGACTCCCACATCCTGAAGACTCACCCAAACGCCGTGCTGGAGATCTCGCAGCCGGACTTCCATTCGGCTTCCTAGCATATCAGTCGCTGAACGGAGGCTACCAGCGAGTCTCTTTGCGTCGAGACCCGCTGAGATTGCCGCCCTCAGCTCAGGATCTTCCGCCAGCAGAATGCGCGTTCGTAACTCTTCGTGTACTTGATCGGTGTCGCCGATGAGGTCATCGGCATATTTGCGAATCCACTCATCCGGCGGATAAGCTCCTTCCGGGTGCTGCTCTTCATAGTCATCAAAAGCTTCCGGAAAATGGTGTGGATTGCCCTTGATGGTGTCCTCCCAATAGTCGATCAACATCTCGTGGAATTCGGGATGTTCATATATCCACTCGTATCGATCTTCCATGGCTTCCCAACCTTCTCCCGCCCAATACTCGCTGCGGTCACGCAGCGGCCCACTAAGACCCTCCCAATATGCCCGGTGGGAGAAATGGCTTTTGAATCTGTATTCGCCCGGCTCAATATTTATTTCTGAATGGGCAACGGCTTCGGTCACCCACTCCAGAAGTTTCTCTTCCACGCGGTCAATGAAGGCATCCTCCGGCACGAGGCGGCGGAGGTGGACCTCATACGGAATCTTCATGGCGACGAGTTTGGCGTTGAGTGTCCTGAGAATGGACTCGCGCTCCGGGTGCATCATGAGGCGATGCCAGTGCCCGGAGCCACCGTGACGAAAGTCGGTGCTCCGCGCGGGAACCTCCCGCAAGGGCGGCACGAAAATCATTTTCTGGATACGTGCATCGATCTCCACGCGGAACGCGTCAAAGAGCTTGGCAAACGCGCCGGGAATGGCCTCGGTGAGCAGCCAGCGATCAACCTCGTGGATGTCCGCGGACGGATTGAAGACGAGGTTGGTGGGCACAAAATTCCGGATCTTCAAATCATAAAGTCCGGCGAAGATCGCTTGATCCATACGGTCCCGCCTGGCTGCGGATTGGTCGTCGCTGTTGATGCCGGCTGCTGCAAGCAGGCTCCGTAGTGCGGGATGTTCCCAGTCGAGGGTGTCGATTTTCCAGCCCCCTTGCGAACGCAATGACGCCCGGAACATCAAGCCATGAGGTGTGGAAATGGCGCAGGTTTGAAGCGCAACCTCACTCGGGCGGCGGTTGCAGCCGAGTTCAATGTCGAATCGTTCCAGATTCTCCCAACCCCCGAGTCCAGCTTCGATTGAGCGACCGGGGATTGACCAGCCGACAACGGGCGTGTTACCCGGATCGTGGCGGTGAATCAATTGGTCAAAACCACCGAGATCGATGCCTTGCCTGCGGTCGGGCTGCTGCACATCAAGGTTCCCTTGGTTCAACCCGTGGCGGAGCCACAGCAGAGCGTGAAGAATCGAGGACTTGCCGGCGCTGTTGGGGCCGAAGATGAGGGTAATCGGTTTGAGCGGCACCGCTTGGGCTACCGGACCGAAAGCCTTGAAATTCGAGAGAGTGAGGTGGTTGGTGGGCATGTCAGATCCGGGATTGGCGGTTCATCTCTTGCAACACTTCCTTCGCGGCCCCCTCGCGCCACTTGGCGGTGAGGCTGCCGTCGAAGGCGCGGTGGAGAAGGGTTTGGAAGAGGGTTTCAAGGGTAGTGGTAGAGGTGGCTTGATCGCCAACGGAACTTTCCAAGTTGGCAACACGCTCTGCGAATCTCTCGCGCAGGTCTCTTGGGGGAAGCGGGATTTTGAGTGCCTGGAACGTTGATTTGTTGATGATCGGAAGCGTCGTAGATGAGGCACCCGAGATTATCTGATCTCTGATTTGTTTCAGCGCTTCCAAGCCGTAGGAATCACAGGAATCGTCGAACCATTCGACCGCATTGATTTGCTGGTTGAACGCCGATTCCTGAATAGCCTTCCCCATTTTACCTATTGTGGCACCGATGCAGCAAACAAATGCAGATCCAGATCTGACAGTCCGAGATTGAGCGGCACCCGCTCTTGTCAGGCTGCGATTGTGTCTCACCCAAGTTTCTTTCAAGTCTGCTGGAGTCACAAACGGAATAGGACCGTCATACATGTTGTCCAACTTCGATGGTGGCGTTGAACCAGTCACAACTCTCCCGAGACTTTGAAGCGTCTCCAGAGGCCAACTATGCGGGTTCAACCGCACATCCCCAAACATCCCATGAAACAGCGCGGGGAGGATTTTTTGGGAGCGTTGGTCGGCCTTGCGGCGTTGTTGGCGGAGGGTGTCGGCTTGGTCGAGGATCTCGACGATGCGGTGTTGCTCGGGAAGGGGCGGGAGGGGGATTTCGAATTCCCAGAAACGATCCATCACCATGCGCGGCATCTTGGCGCCAGCCACCACTTGGCGGGCGAAGCCCATGTAATGCTCCGACCGGAGATAGTAGGTCAGGAAATTGCGGGAGAGCCGTTTGGGATCGGGGCACAGGCGAATCAACTCGGTGGTGCACAGTCCCGGTCGGTCTGGACAAACGACCTTGTTCCGATTGGGCCCGAGCTTTGAGTAGAGCACATGATCGGTGGTGAAAACATACGTCGAAGGGGAGGCAGCAGAAGGATCGACGGATTCCACCACACTGAGGTAGCCGGTGTCCTTCTCGATTTTATCGAGATTGAGGAGCCAGCAGGGATTCGGCGGCATCGCCGGAACCCGGCGACTTTCGGCGGGAGCAACCCGACCGATGGTGTCGGTGGGCCAGAGGTTGGTGGGCGTTTCAGTCAAAGGTGGAGAGGTGGCGGAAGATGAATGAGCGACGACGCATTGGTCGTGGATGTGAACGTGAGGTGGAAGAGTTACGGTGGCGGTGTTGCGCCCTGTCAGGGCTTGGAAATATTGGGGAAGAAGGGGATCCAGGGCGTTGCCTAGGCTGGGGTGTGGCGGGCCGTCGGCCCTGGAGAATAAGGAGGGAGGACATTCTTGTCCTCCTGTCGATGGGATGGGAAAGCGAGGTCGTTCCGGCTTTGCTTTCGCCCTTCATCGGCTCTGCGGACAGAAATGTCCGCGCTCCTCATTGGACATTTCATGCGCTGAGTTGCTCGCGGAGGGTTTGGATGCCGGCGGTGATGGAGGTTTCCAAAGCCAGCAATTCATCAACCAGCGCGAGCGGGTCTTCGGCGTTGGCGCGGGTGGGTGACGTGGGTTTGTAGGGGGCGGCGGAGAGGTTGTAGCTGGATTTCGCAATCCGCTCCAGCGTGGCCCACCAGCAGGCGGGTTCCGCTGTGTCGGGGGCGAGAAGGCTGTTGGCTTCGGGGCCGGGCGGGGCTTGGAAACCGCTGGCCTTGTAGGTTTTCCACGCGGCGAGCATGGCGGGGATGCCGTTGTCGTTGGGCGTTTCCACGCGACCGCCACCGGGAACTTTGTCGGAATCGTAGCCATCGTTTTTGATTTCATAGAACCAAACCCTGCGTGAGTTTGAAGGTTCAAGTTTCAAGTTTTCAGTGGAAGAGACGGGTCGTTGGAAGACGAGGACGGAGGTTTTGACGCCGGCGTAGGGTTTGAACACGCCGGCGGGAAGGAAGACGACGGCTTGGAGGTGGAAGTTCTCGACGAGTTTCTGACGGAGATCGACGTGCGCCTCGGTGGAGCCGAAGAGCAGCCCCTCCGGGACCACAACGGCACAGCGACCGCCGGGGGCGAGGGAGTCCATCATGATGGCGAGGAACAGCAGTTCGCTCTTTTTCGAGTTGGGCGGCAGGTCGGCGCGGATGGAGTCCCTCGGCAGGAGTCCGGCGAAGGGCGGATTGGCGACTACCACCTTGTATTTGCGGCTCTTGTCATCCTCGGTGAGACCGCCGGTTTCCGAGAGGGCATTGGCACGGCGGAGCCTGGCCCTGGGAACGCCATGGAGGACGAGGTTCATGAGAGAGACGCGGATCATCTGGGCAGAAACGTCGTAGCCATAGAAGGAAGCTTCGAGCTTCCCCCAATCGTCTTTGGCGAGTTTGTCGCCGATTCCGCGGGGGTAGGTTTGCAGGTTGGGGATTTTTTCCAGCGCCTCCTCGACCGATTTGAAGCCGTTTCTCTCCTCCCAGCCCTCGCCGTAGATGGGGATAAGGCGGGTGGTGGTGGAGTATTTGGCGAGGATGTGGTCGAGGGCTTCGACGATGAGACCGGCGGTACCGCAGGCGGGATCGCAGATGGCATCGCCGATGTCGGGATCGACCATCTGGATCATGACCTGGCGGAGCTGGCGCGGGGTGCGGTATTGGCCGAGGTCGGACTTGGCCTGGTTCTGAAGTTTGAGGAGTTGGTATTCGAAAATGTCGCCCTTCACATCCGGGCCGAGTTTGGCGAACTGGAAGGTGTCGAGAATATCGACGACCTCCTTGAACACATGTGGGTCCTCGAACTGAAAACGGGCATCGGCGAAGAAGGTGGCGACCGCCGGGGCCTCGCGGACAAGGGAAGCCATGTAGGGAAAGACCTCGTCGCTGACGAAATCGAGCAGCTCGCGGCCGGACTGGAAGCGCCATTCCGACCACCGATAACGCCGGGCCTGGGCGGGGAAGAGCGTGGGACGGTCCAGCGTGATGCCAAGCAGTTCGGCCTGGGTGTGCTGGTTTTCCGCCTCATCGAGGAGTTTCAGATAGAGCAGGTAGCAGAGTTGCTCGACGTAGGTGATGGGGTTGGCCAAGCCGCCGGACCACATCACGTTGGTGATTCTATCGAGCTTCTGGCGGATTTCGGAATTCATGGACGGCGTGGGAAGTGATCAGCGGCTGTGGAAGCCGATTTCGCGTTTGGGCTGGGTCTTGGCGTCGGTGTCCGCGGAGATGAGTTGCTTGATGGCGTCGAAGACAATTTGGAAGTGCTGGTCGTGTTCGGCGTATTTTTCCTCCAGGGCCTCGATTTTCTCGGCGAGAAGGGCATTGGAGTCCATCAGGCGGCGGAGTTGGACGAAGGTGCGCATGATGGCGATGTTCACCTGCACGGCACGGGGGGAACGGAGGACGCTGGAGAGCATGGCGACGCCTTGCTCGGTGAAGGCGTAGGGGAGGTATTTCCGGTGCTGGCCACGCTTTAAGATCGCAAATTGCGATCTTAAAGCTACCTCCGCGTTTTTTGAGGTCACAGTTTGTGACCGCAAGATTTCAATCTCATTTTCAGTGAGTTGAAACATGAAATCGGCGGGGAAGCGGTCGAGGTTACGCTTCACCGCCTCGTTCAGACGCCCGGTTGTCACACCGTAAAGCTCCGCTAGATCCGAGTCGAGAATGACCTTTTCGTGCCGCAGGTAGTGGACGAGCGGGGCGATTTTCTCAGGCACGAGCAGGCCATCGTTGGTAGCGGGCTTCGGTGCGGCGGGTGATTGCTTTTTCGCGGGCATGGGATCAGGCGTTGGCGAGGATGGCGAAGACTTGAGTGAACGGCATTTTTGGCTCGCGAAAAAACTGGCTGTACGATCCCACCGAGGCAATGAGATAATCTGCGAAGGCGGCCGGCTGCGGGTGCCACCCGGACCTGGGTACCCGCCGCTGGTTTGAGGCAGTCGCCTGAAAGCGGGAGGTTTGGGTGGTGGGAGGAGGCGGGTCATTTGCGGGTGGCGAACGAGGAGGAGACTGCCACGGAATGGCAGTTCTTGCTATGGCGGGAATCACATGTATGATGACCGCACAGTCATGACGGAGATTTTCTCACAGAATGGAGTTTCGCTGGAGCGCTTGCAGACCTTGGCGAAGGTGGTGCGGGCCGGCAGCATCGCGCGGGCGGCCAAGGGCGATCCGAACGCACAAAGCCTGATCAGCCGCCAGCTCGGCGAGTTGGAAAGGACGCTGGGCCTGGAATTGCTGGAGCGGACGAAGAAGCCGTATCAGCCGACCCCGGCGGCGCTGCGGTTGGCGGATTGCTGCGAGCGCTTTGTGCGGGAAGTCGGAGAGGTTTCCGCCGAAGCCGATGGCCGGTGCCGCCCGCTCAAAGTGGGTGCGGGCGAATGGGTGATCCGGGAACTCCTGGTCCCGCTGATCGGCAGGCGGACCCGGCAATGGGAGGGGATTTCATGGGTCATGCACAACCTGACATCGAGCCGGATTCAGGAAGGGCTGGCGGCGGAGCGGCTCGATGTCGGGCTGGCCCCACGCCTGCGGGCAGACGGCAGCGTGCGGGTGAAGGAACTTCCGGGGTATGGCATGAGGTTGCTGTTGCCGGTAGGGACGGCACCCGATCAAAGCGGTTGGAACCGCCTGACCGGGACCCCGGTGGTGGTGCTGGAGGGCGATGGAGGATTCCGGAAATTTCTGGCGGAATGCGAGCAGAAGCGAGGAGTGCGGCTGCGGATCGGGGCGGAATGCACGAGTTATCCGCAGGCGGTGGAATTGGCGGAGGCGGCGGGTTGGGCGGTGTTTGTGCCGGAGTTGGGGTGGAAGCGGCATCAGGACTGGGCGGCCCGCCATCAGAAACTGCCCGGCCTCGAGGCCTATCGGCACACGCTTCAACTCGGATGGAACGAGCGGGTGAGCCAACGGCGGCCAGAGGTGGCGGGGTTGGTCAAGATCCTTGGGGGAATGAAGTAGGTGCGGAGGCGAGCGATCAGGGCCTGTTCCGCCGACACCTGGCGGAACTGGAGCGGTGTTCTGCAGCGCACCCGGAAGAAGCCATGACTTCCGCGTGCCGCCTCAGGTCTTGAAATCCCGGGTCTGGAAGGCCGCCCAGCCGACGGTGAAGAGGGAGAGGTCGAGACCTATCAGAAAGGCGTAGGACTCGACGAGTTTGGGCCACGAGAGGTGGGGCTCCATCAGGAACACCCAAGCGCTCATGCGCCAGGTGACGAAGTAGCTTTCGTAGGGTTTGAAGAACGGGAAGCCCTGCAGGATCATGTCCACGAAGAGGATGGTCAGCGTGATGATGGTGGCCGCCGCCGGTTTGATCTTGAAGCACGAGAACATGAAGGCCACCGACGACAAGGTGATCATGCTCACGCCGATGCCGGCCGCGGACAGCGCGAGGCGCGAGGCCCCTTCCCACCAATCCGGATAGGCGGCGAAGACCTTCATGCGCGGCTCCATCACGAACAAGCCGCCCTCCCAGCCGAGCGCCATCACCGCCATCAGGTAGCCCGAAATGCCGACGAAAAACACGAAGCTGAAGGTGTAGAGCGAGACGGCGGTGTATTTCACCAACAGCAGGCGCAGGCGGCTCACCGGCCGCGCGAACACCATCCGCAGGTTGCCGTCCTCGCTTTCCTTGGCCACGATGTCGCCCGCCACCAGCGCGAAGTAGATCGAACCTAACAGGAACATGCTCACCAGCATGATCGTGAAGGTGATCGTCAGCGAACTGTAGAAGGTGCCGAACTCCAGGCCGTTGCGTACCATCAGTCCGCGCATGTGGCGCTGGCTGCCCTCGAGCTTGTACACAAACAGGATGAGCGCCTCCATGATGAGAAACGCGCCGTAACCCATCCAGGTGCGGGGACGGGCAAAGAGCTTGCGAAGTTCGCCGCGGAGTTGTTGAAGAAAGAGCATGAGGAGGAAGGGTGGACGATTTGACAGACTAGAACATTCCCAAGCCATCGAATTCGCCGAAGCGAAAGATCTTCTTTGGAAATTTCCAACGCTGCTCAATCCACATTCGATGAGGGTAACGACTGTAAAGTATAACCGGGTAAAATACAACGGGTTCTGATATATGCGTATTCATTAATTATGATTTTCCGCATGGCCGATTCCAAGGCCGGATGTGATTCTTTGACATCAAGCCGCAGCAACTTGAAGATCCATGCGTTACGATCCGAGCCCAATAGATCCGCTTGGTTCTCACGGAAATGGTCCAGATATTTGTAAATTCCAGAAAACCGCCACCGCTTATCTGGCGACCCGGCGGATTTGCGGTGGCTCATAAGTGAGAAAACATAGATCGGGAAGAAATCGTCACCCTGCTGGGTAATTCTCAGATTCTGGCCAGAAAGGTTCTGATCGCCAATCTTTCCGGTCCCGGTGTATGTGAGAATGGCCCCTTCCGTCCGATCTTGATAGGGATTCTCCTGAGGGTTTGCCTCCTGCTCCGATGTGGAAAACAAAACCACTCTTGCCACCCTTTTTCCGCTGGCTGTGGAAACGCGGATCCCGCCGGAATTGCCAACCTTCAATTCCTTCATTATGAAATCGTGGGCGTAGAGGGAACCCACAACGAAAGGTATCGTGCTCATGATGTGCGGTAGGTGAGTTGGAGTCGAATGAACTCCACGTAATTGCGGAACGCCGGGCGAAGCAGGCCACGGACGTTTTCGAAAACAAAGGCCAAGGGCTGCAATTCCCTGACGGCACGGACCGCCTGCGGAAACATGTCTCGCAGATCCGCGTGGCCATTGGCTTTGCCACCCATCGAGAAGGGTTGGCACGGCGGGCCACCCGCAACCAGCTCAACCGGCCCAAATGAGTCGAAGCGCAGGTTCCTCACATCCTCGCTGAGCACATTCCAGTTGGGCCGATTGTGGCGGAGCGTCTCGCAAGCGCTGGGATTCCGCTCCACCAGTGCGACAGGTTCAAACCCGGCGGCTTCGAGTCCGAGCGCCAGCCCCCCCGCTCCTGAATACAGTTCAAGTGAACGCATGCCAGAAAATCTCATTCGCGCGAAGAATGCCCAGCGGTTTTTGCAGATTCGGACTATCATATTTGTTCGCCACTCACCAATACTGAGATCAAGAGGGTTTTCAAAGGGTTGGGGCTGCCGCGCTGTGGTGGATTTCCATGTAGAGGTCCTCAAGCGAGCGGCGGACGGGGACGAGGGCGCGGACACGAATGCCGGCGCGGACGAGGGCTGCCACCAGCGCCGCGGGGTCGGCCCCCTGCGGCAGGCGGATCCGGCCGGGCGCGACCACCTCGCCGCCGATGGCGTGGAGCAGGCCGGGCACGCCGTCCCACGGCTCGAGATCGACGTCGAACAACGGCACCTCATCGCGCAAGCCGCCGAGCGCGCCTTCAAACACACACTTGCCGTCGCGCAGGATGGCCACGCGGTCGCACATCAGTTCGACCTCGGCTAACAGATGCGAGTTGAACAGCACCGTCATGCCGTGCTCGTGGCGGAGCGTGAGGATGAAATCGCGGAACCACTTGATGCCTGCGGGGTCGAGCCCGTCGGTCGGTTCGTCGAGCAGCAGCACCTCCGGTTCCGGCAACAGCGACTGCGCCAACGCGAGGCGCTGGCGCATGCCGTGGCTGTACGTCCGCACCTTCGAGTGGATGCGGCTGGTGAGGCCCACCCGCTCGACCGTGGCGCGGGCGGCGGCGGGATCGAAGCCGCCCGAGTAACCCATCAGGATGCGCAGGTTTTCCCAGCCGCTCAGGTAGTCGTAAAACGCCGGGGTCTCGAAGATGGCACCCACTTTGCGGAGCGCCTTCGAGCGGTCCTTGAGTACCGAAACGCCGCCGATGGTGACCTCCCCGGCACTCGGCATGACCATGCCGAGGATGATGCCGAGGGTGGTGCTCTTGCCCGCTCCGTTGTGACCTAACAGCCCATGGATTTCGCCGCGCCGGACCTTGAAGGAAAAGTTGTCGAGGGCGGGTTTGCCGCCGAAGGATTTGCACAGGCCGCTGACTTCAAGCATGGGGTGGGGAGGTGGATTATTCCTGGTGGCGGGGGCCGAATTCGTTGCCACGGAGCCCTTGCACCGCCTCGTTGACCACCTCGATGAGCGGGGCGAGCTTGAGTTTGGTGTCGGCACTGGCGGCGCCGAGATACGCACGCATGTCTGCGACGCTGATTTTGGTTAGCATATCCGCATCGGGTACGGTCACCCGCGCGGGATTTTCCTCGGTGCTGCCTTCCGCGAACGCCTTGAGCCCCTGCTCGATGAATTGCCTCCGTTGTTTCGGCGGCATCGCCTCGAACGACTCCAGGAACCGGTTGATCGACCGCATGACCGTGAGTTCGACGAAGCGGTCTTTTTCCTGATGATCGAGCTTGCGAAAAAACGCCTCGTCGGCGCGGCTGCGGCGGTATTTGTCGCGTTCCAGGAAATCCAGCCGGTTCACCCAAGCCGCGATTTTGCGGAGTTCCTGGTCGCGACGCACCGCCTCCGCGTCGTCCGGCGGCACGTTCCGGTCCGACCAATCAGCGAAGTTGGCCACGGCGATTTCCCGCTGGATCCGTGCCGCGGTGATGAGCTTGGAACCCGCATAAATCCGGAGGCCCGAGACTCCCGCCCAGACGAGCACGAGGACTGAGGCGGCTTTGATGATAACGCTCCATCGGGTCACTGCGCCGGAGCCTAATTCAATTCCGCCGAAATGCAAGCGGGCAAAAAAATCCGCTGTTGGCATTGGAAATAGCTGCTACAATACCGGCGACGCTGCTGTCACCCGCGTGGCGAGCAGTCGGCACGAACCAACCAACCACCAAAGCAACCATGTCCCACCAGCTTGAAACCATCGCCCTTCACGGCGGTTACCCCGGAGACCCCACCTCACGCGCTGCGGCCGTGCCGGTGTATCGCACCAGCTCGTTCGTCTTCAACAGCACCGAGCAGGCCGCGAATTTGTTCGCGTTGCGCGAACTCGGCAACATATACACCCGCATCACCAATCCCACCACCGAGGTGCTGGAGAAGCGGGTTGCGCTGTTGGAAGGGGCGCCGGAACTCGGCGGGCTCGGCGTCGCGTCGGGGACCAGCGCGGTGTTTTACGCCATCATCAACCTGGCCAGGGTCGGCGACAACATCGTGTCCGCCCGCAACCTCTACGGGGGCACCTACACCCAGTTCAAGGACATCCTGCCGGATCTCGGCATCGAAGTCCGCTTCGTGGATTCCAACGATCCGGAGAATTTCGCCAAGGCCATCGACGGGAAGACCCGCGCGCTGTTCACCGAAACCGTTTCCAATCCCGCCCTGGAAGTGGCGGATCTGGAGAAGATCGCCGCCATCGCCCACGCCCACGGGTTGCCGCTGATTGTGGATGCCACCTTCTCGACGCCCTATCTAACACGCCCGCTCGATTTCGGCGCGGACCTGGTCGTGCATTCGTTGACGAAATGGTTTGGCGGGCATGGCGCGGGCATCGGCGGCATCATCGTGGATGGCGGGAAATTCAACTGGGCGGCTGGCCGACATCCGCTCTACGATCAACCGGACAACGGCTACCACGGCCTGCGCTGGGGGCACGACCTGCCTGCGGCACTCGCCCCGCTGGCCTTCATCCTGCGGGCACGCACGGTGCCGTTGCGCAATCTCGGCGCGGCGATCGCACCGGACAATTCGTGGTTCCTGCTGCAGGGGATCGAAACTCTCGGGCTGCGCATGGAACGCCACACCCGGAACTCCCTTGCGGTCGCCAAGCACCTCCAGGGTCACCCCAAGGTCTCATGGGTGCGCTACCCCGGATTGCCAGACGATTCGCAATACGAACTGAATCAAAAATATCTCAAGGGCAAAGGCGGCGGCATGGTCGTCTTCGGGATTCAGGGAGGCATGGAAGCGGGCAAGAAATTCATCGAGAGTCTGTGCATCTTCAAGCACCTTGCCAACGTCGGAGATGCCAAGAGCCTCGCCATTCACAGCGCCTCCACGACCCATTCCCAACTCAACGAGGAACAACAACGCGCCGCAGGCATCACGCCGGATTTGATCCGCCTCTCGGTGGGCATCGAACATATCGACGACATCCTCGCGGACCTCGATCAAGCACTGGCGAAATAAGGGCCCTTCCCTAACACCCGAGTCAGCCACCTCCAGCGCATGAAACTCCGCCTGCCGGCCGCGCTTCTTCTCACCCTCGTCATGTCCGCTCCCCTCGTTTCCTCCGCTCCCGCCAGGTATCCCCCGACCGACAAAATGCCGGTGTCCGACGCGTATCACGGAGTGCAGATTGTGGACGACTACCGCTGGCTGGAGGAGGCGGGCACGCCTGCGGTGAAAGCGTGGACGGCGGCCCAGAACCGCCACGCCCGCGACTACCTCGACGGGCTCCCGACCCGCGCCGGCATCGGGGCGCGGCTGACCGGGTGGTTCGCCAAGGACACGCCGTCCCACGAGCATCTGGTGTCGCGCCCTGGCCGGCTCTTTGCGCTGAAGTTCCAGCCGCCCAAGCAGCAGCGGCTGCTCGTCATGCTGGCGTCGGCAGACGACCTGGCCTCCGAAAAGGTCGTGCTCGATCCCAATGAGATCGAGCCGAAGGGACAGGTGGCCATGGATTGGTTCGTACCTTCGCCGGATGGGATGCTGCTGGCCGTCTCACTCTCGGAACACGGCAGCGAGGAGGGCACCCTGCATTTCTTCAGGACGGACACTGGTGAACGCCTGCCCGACCGCATTGCCCGCGTGCAATATCCGACGGGCGGCGGCAGTGCGGCCTGGACCCCGGATGGCCAAGCCGTGTTCTACACCCGCTATCCGCTGGCAGACGAAAAGCCGCCTGCCGACCTGAATTTTTTCCAACAGATTTATTGCCACCAACTGGGCACGCCGGTCAGCGCCGATGTCTATTCCGCCGGGCGCGACTTCCCCCGCATTGCCGAAATCGATCTGGGGACCTCCCGCGATGGCCGCTGGTTGCTTGCCAGAGTGGCCAATGGCGACGGCGGCGAATTCGCCCACTACCTGCGCGACTTGCAGGATGGCGACCACGCGACTTGGCGGCAACTGGCTTGCGGTGCCGACTCTATCAAAGAGGTTGCGTTCGGTTGCGATGGCAAGACGCTGTATCTCCGCTCGGTCAAGGATGCGCCACGCGGGAAGATCCTGCGCCTGCCGCTCGACGGCAGCAAGGGCCTGCCGGAGGCCGAGGTGATCGTGCCCGAGAGCGAGGCCGTCATCGAGGGGCTGACCCTCACCGCGTCCTGCCTGTTCGTTGCGGATCTGGTCGGCGGGCCGTCGCGGATCCGGCAATTCGATCTGGCTGGCAAGAACGGCCGGGTGTTGCCGTTGCCTGACAACGTCGGCGTCGCCCAACTGCTCGCGCTGGAGGATCGCCTGGATGATGACCGCGTGCTGTTGCGCCAGACCAGCTACACCGCGCCCGCCGCATGGTATCTCTATCAACGAGCCGCAACCGGCGGGGACGGCACGCTGAGGAAAACGGCCCTGTGCAACACGTCGCCGGTTGATTTCAGCGACATCGAGGCGTTGCGCGAGTTTGCCGTGGGCCTGGATGGCGCGAAAATCCCGGTCAATATCCTGCGCCGCAAAGGCACCCGGCTCGATGGCGGCAACCCCACGCTCCTAACCGGCTACGGCGGCTACGGGATCAGCCTGCGGCCCGTGTTCAATTTTTCGGAGCGGCTGTGGTTTGACCGTGGCGGGGTGATGGTCGTCGCCAACCTTCGGGGCGGCGGCGAATACGGCGAGGACTGGCACCTGGCCGGCAACCTCACCCGCAAGCAGACGGTCTTTGACGACTTCGCCGCTTGCGCCCGGCACCTCGTCGCACGCGGCTACACCCGGCCGGACAAACTCGCCGTCGAAGGCGGCAGCAATGGCGGCCTGCTGATGGGGGCCTTCCTCACGCAGCATCCGGACCTCGCCCGTGCCGTGGTCGCCCACGTCGGCATCTACGACATGCTGCGCGTCGAACTCGATCCCAACGGTGCCTTCAACGTCACCGAATTTGGCACGGTCGGGGATCCCGAGCAGTTCCGGGCGCTGCATGCGTACTCACCCTATCATCGCGTCAGCGACGGCACCCGCTATCCGGCCGTCTTTTTCCTCGCCGGGGAAAACGATGGCCGCGTCAATCCCGCCCACTCCCGCAAAATGACGGCACGCCTCCAGACCGCCACCGGTTCCGCGCATCCGGTTCTCGTCCGACTCAGCTCCGCTTCCGGCCACGGCATGGGCACCTCCCTAACCGAACGGATCGCCCAGCAGGCGGATGTCTTCGCCTTCCTCTTCGACCAACTCGGCATGCCACCCGGCCCGGCCCCCTAACCGGGCCGCCGAGGCGCTCCGGCGGCCGCCGTTCAGTTAGCCGGGAGGGTTCTGGTGCTCGAAAGGAACCAGGAATATGGAAACCTCGGATTCGTGGGTCGTGCTTGCCAAGCCCGGCGGCGAGTGGTATCTCCCGGCCATGCATGTTCCTCTCGTGATGACCGTGATTGGCAAGGACCGGCCTGGCTTGGTCGAAACCGTGGCCCGCCTGGTGGCGGAGCACGGCGGCAATTGGCTCGAAAGCCGCATGTGCCGCCTGGGCGGCGAGTTTGCCGGCATCCTGCGAATTCACCTGGCCAAGGATGAGCAAGCGGCCTTGGAAATGGCGCTGCGGGACTTGGCGCGGCAAGGTTTGACCGTGTTCGTCCAAGAGGATCGCGGCGGGGATGCCGCAACCATGCAGCGCCTGGCCCGCCTGGAAATCATCGGTCAAGACCATCCCGGCATTGTGCGGCAGATCGCGGCGGCACTCGCGCAGCAAGGCGTCAACGTGGAGGAATTCAGCAGCGAATGCACCAGCGCCCCCATGTCCGGAGAGATGCTTTTCCACGCCAACATCACCATGCACATTCCCGCCACCTGCGAGCTGGCCGACTTGCGGCGGGAACTTGAAAAACTCGCCAACGATTTGGTTGTGGACGTGGCTTTCGAGGAACTCCCCGTTCCTTCCTAACCATGACCCCAAGCCGCGAAAATCACCCGCGACCATCAGGAAATTCACTTTTTTGTTCGAGTGAACATCTTTTTTCTTGCGTTCCGCTCGTTGCGGCTGTAATCAAGTGCCACCCCAATCACCCCTATGGCCGCCAAACAATCCTCCGAAGAAACCGCCGCTGAAAAACTCGCCGAAGCCCGCAAGCGCAACCTCGATCTCGCCATCTCCAACATTCAAAAGGAATTCGGCGAAGCCGCCATCATGCGGATGGGGGACGGTCACCGGGTGGATGTGGATGTGATCCCGACCGGCAATCTCCTGATAGATCGCGCTCTGGGTGTCGGCGGATTTCCACGCGGCCGGATGGTCGAGGTTTTCGGGCCTGAGTCTTCCGGCAAGACGACCCTCACGCTCACGGTCATTGCGCAGGCCCAGAAGCGCGGTGGCATTGCCGCCTTCATTGATGTCGAGCACGCCCTCGACCCCCAATACGCCAAGAAACTCGGCGTCAACATGGACGATCTGCTGGTCTCACAGCCCTCGTCCGGCGAAGAGGCCCTGCAAATCTGCGAGGCGCTCGTCCGCTCCAATGCCATCGATGTCATCGTGTTGGACTCCGTCGCCGCGCTGGTGACCAAGCAGGAACTGGATGGCGAAATCGGGGATTCCACCGTGGGGGCCCAAGCCCGCCTGATGAGTGCCGCGATGCGCAAGCTCACCGCCTTCATTTCCAAGGCCCGCACCGTCTGCATCTTCACCAACCAGATCCGTGAGAAAATCGGCGTCATGTTTGGCAACCCGGAAACCACTCCCGGCGGCCGGGCGCTCAAGTTCTTTTCCTCGCTGCGCATTGACATCCGCCGGATTGGCCAGATCAAGGCCACCGACGGCACGGTCACCGGCAACCGGACCAAGGTCAAGGTGGTCAAGAACAAGGTGGCTCCGCCCTTCGCCGAGGCCGAGTTCGACATCATGTACAACGAAGGGATTTCCTCCACCGGATCGCTGCTGGATCTCGCCCTGGAGATGGAAATCGTCCAGAAGCGCGGTTCCTGGTTCAGCTACAACGGCACCCAACTCGCCCAGGGCCGCGATGCCGCCAAGGAACTCCTCAAAGGCGACCCCGTCCTCTACGCCGACCTCGAAACCAAGGTCAAGGAACAACTCGAAACCAAGAAGAAGAACTGATCGCTGGTCCCGATTGGGGTGGCGTGTGACTTCGGTATAGCCTCTGACCTCCGCACGCTGGCCATTTCCTACTCATCTCACGCCGTTGGCGACAGGTGGGCATGTCCGGTCTAGCCTCTGACCTCAGCACACTGGCCATTTCCTTCTCATCTCACGCCGTTGGCGACAAGTGGGCGTGCCCGGCGGTCAAGCCCTACCGTGCCACCGCACGCTGGCCATTTCCTTCTCGTCTCACGCCGTTGGCGACAAGTGGGCGTGCCCGGCGGTCACGTCCTGCCGACCTCCGCCCTCCACAGCCTGCCGCAGCTTCTGGCGTTCGCTCACGGAATGACGGCCTGCCGCAAGGTGCCTGGATGGTGAACATGTCACCCCATCCCCGCCGAAAATGGATTGTCAAGCGGGGAAACCGAGACCATTTTGATCACGTCGTCCACTTCTTGCGACAACGTACCCAACCAAAATACCAGTCATGAAAGCACCATCCGCCCATTGTCTCGTCCGCCCCGGAACTCTCGTCGCCCGGATCTTGGCCGGCGCCATTGCCGCACTCCTCGCCAGCCACTTCGCTCCCGCCGCCACCTGGACCGGCACCACCAGTGTCCTTTGGAATGACAGCTCCAACTGGGACTCGCTGCCAGTGAGCACCAACTCCCTGGTCTTCGGCACCGCCGGGGTGGACGGTCCGCGCTTGAACAACAACCTCACCAGCGACTCATTCAGCATCGTCGGCATCACCTTCAACAGCGGCGCGGACGCCTTCGTCATCGGCGACGGCACGACCGCCGCCAACGTCGGCAATACCTTCATCCTCACCGGCAACGTCACCAACAACAGCACGAACCTACAGACCCTCAACACCCCGTTCAGCATGACGGCGGTACGCACCTTCACCACGAGTGCCAGCGGCGGTGATATCCTGCTGGGTGGCAATCTCAGCGGCATCGGCGGTGGCATCACCAAGTCCGGCTTGGGCACGCTGACCCTCTCCGGCGCGAATAGCTTTACCGGCACGAACACGGTGAACACCGGCACCCTCAAGATCAATGCCGGGGCCGGCGGATCGCTGAACTCCGGTGCCGCCCTGACGCTCAACGCCGGGGGCACGTTCCTCTACGACAATACCAGCGCCACCGGCCCAATCGTGCAGACGATGGGGGCTCTGACCTACGGAGTTGGCGACAGGACGGTGAAGCTCACGCATACGGCGGCGCAAGATGTCGCTATGATCTTCGCCGGCTTGAACGCCGGCTCAAACGAAGACGGCAAGGCAATCAACTTCGTCGTTGACGGCACCGGGGCAGTCAACGGCACCAACGCCAGGATCAGCGTGGCCATCCAGACCGCCTACAGGATCACCTCGGGCAACTCCTGCTACTTCAACGGCAGCGACTTCGCCGTCTATGACGCGGGATCGGACGGCCTCTACACCACCACGCTGGACGGTTTCATCCGCAGCATCAACTACGGGGTGGATGCCAACTCGAGGACCAGCGCCACCGGGGCAACGTTTGCTTCCAATGCCACCACAGGTGCCGGCACCACCTATAATCAGGAAGTCACCGGCAGCATTACCGCCCAGACCACCCTCACGTTGGGCGCCAATAGCGGCTCCGGCCAGAATAATGGCACGCTGAAGATCGTCGGTGCCAGCGATCTCACGATGGCATCGGGAGCGACCCTCACCCTCGAGAACGTCAACGACACCGGGACCAAGGGCATCCTCAAGACCGGCGGCGGCACGTCCACCATCAGTGGCGGCACGGTCATCCAGCAACAGAAAAACGGGATGATCCGTGTGGATGGCTCGACGGACGTGTTGAACATCGCCTCGACGTATGGTCTGGGTAGCTCGTCGCGGTTCATGAAGTCCGGTGCCGGAACGCTGATCTTCAGCGGCAGCGTCGGTACCGCGTTCAGTGGGTTTACCGTATGGCTCAACGCCGGCGTCATGGAATTCGGCGGCAGCACGGCCCTGACGGCCTCGGACAGCATCATTACCCAAGATGGTGCCTTGTTCCGGTACAACAACAGCAGCACCAGTTCCATCTGGTCAGGGGCCATCAGCGGGGCTGGCAGTGTCGCAGTGAACAACGGCTTGATCACCCTCACTGCCGACAACTCCTATACCGGCCCAACCACCATCAGCGGCGGCACCTTGCAGCTCGGCAACGGCGGCACGACCGGGTCGCTCTCCGCCAGCAGCGCGCTGACCAACAACGGTGCCTTGATCGTCAACCGGGCCGACACCATCACCCTTGCCGGTGACATCGCCGGGGCGGGGAATCTAACAAAAACCGGCACCGGCACGCTGGTCCTGAACGGTGCCAACACCCTCGGCAATGTGGCCGTCAACCAAGGTCTCCTGCAACTCAGCCCCAGCGGCACCAAAACCATGCAGGTGACCACCATCACCAGCAGCGGCGGGAAGGTCGATTTCAACCCGGGCTCGGGAGTCATCCAGACCACGACCGGCAACGATGCCAATGGGATTATCGGCGTTTGGGCCACCTACGGTTCCAGTGATTGGGCCGTCGGCAGCCCTGATGGAATCTCCCTCACCAACGTGACCGCCGCAGCCTACACCAACACGTCGGCCGCCCTCGACGTGCCGGCGAAATACACCGGCAAGAACATGAACGTCGATAGCAGCCAGTCTCCGGCGGGCGTGATCACGCCGAACAGCCTCCGCTTCAACACGGCGGCGGCCTATACGCTCACCCTCCAAGGTGCCAACACCATCGCCAGCGGCGGGATCCTGGTCGGCACCTCGGTCGGCAACAACCTCTCCACGATCACGGGTGGCACGCTGGCCACCGGCACGGAATGGATCGTCAATCAGAACAACCCCAGCAACAGCCTGGAAATCAGCTCTGGGATCACCGGCGGCGGCGTGGTGAGCAAGTGGGGTGCCGGCACGCTGGTGCTCTCCGGCGCGAACGACTACACGGGCCAGACGGCTTTGTATGCCGGCACCACCCGGTTCTCCGGCGCCATGGCCGCCGGCGCGGTGGTGACAATTAGCGGAGCCGCCATCGCCCAGATGGGCACCGCCACTGGGTTGCCGGCTGGCGCTACTGTCACCTTCGGACCGGGCAGCACCGGCAAACTCCAACTCAACGGCAACAACATCACTCTTGGCACCCTTGCCACCAACGCCACGGTTGGCACGCCGATCGTGGAAAACGGCAGCGCCGACCCCGTGACCCTGACGGTCGCTAACACAGCGGACAGCACCTTCGGCGGCAAGCTTCAGAATGGTTCCACCGGCACGCTGGCTTTGCTCAAGTCCGGCACCGGCACGCTCAACCTCTCCGGAACCGCCAACACCTACACCGGCAAGACGGTCATCGACGGCGGCACGCTGGCGTTCAATACCGAGGGATCACTGGGGGCTACCCCTGGTGCTGCCCAAGCCGACCACATCACCATCAATAACGGCGGCACCCTCTGGGAGATGACGGGCACGGGCAACAACCCCTTGAGTGCCAATCGCGGGATCACCCTTGGCAGCGGCGTCCAGACTATCAGGCACAATGGCAACGGGTATGTCCTTATCAACGGCGTCATCAGCGGCAGCGGCGGTCTGGACATTCGCAGTGATGGCGGCAACGACGTCCGCATCGCCGGGGTCAACACCTACACGGGTGACACGAGGCTCTACTCCAACATGGGTCTTAACAACGCCCTTGCCCTGCAATACAGCACGCTGGACTACAACACGGCTTACGGCGGCCAACTCAACTATCTGACCACCTCCAGTTACACTGCTGTCACTTTCGGCGGACTCAAGGGCAACAAGGACTTGGCCTTCGGCACCGTCGCCTTGTCAGTGGGGCAGAATAACTCCGACACGGCATACAGCGGCGTGCTTGGCAGCACCGGAGGCTCGCTCACCAAGATCGGCAGCGGCACCCTCACCCTCGGCGGCGGCAACACCTACACCGGCGCCACCAACGTCACCCTCGGCAAGTTGTTCATCAACGGCAACTGCACCGGGACTGGTGCGGTCACCGTCAGCGGCGGAGCCACCCTTGGCGGCACCGGCAGCATCGCCGGCAACACCACCATCGCCGCCACCGGCAGGCTGGCCTTCACCTTGAGCACCGTGGCAGCCAGCCACGACGGATTCAATATCTCCGGCACGCTGACCTTCTCGGGGGCCTCCGTGCTCGACATCACTGCCAACGGAGTTTTGCCCGCCCCAGGCGCTTACACGCTCGTCACCACCACCGGCGGCATCACCGGAAGTGCCCCCGCCACGGTCAACCTGCCATCCGGTTGGGCCGCCACCGCCTCGATCTCCGGCGACGGCATGAGCCTGCTGCTGGACGTCACCTCCACCGGTGCCGGCACCCCCTATTCCACTTGGGCCACCGCCAAGGGCCTCACCGGTGCCAACAATGGTGCGAGCCAGGACCCCGACAACGACGGCCGCAGCAACCTCGCCGAGTTCGCTTTCAACGGCGACCCGCTCAGCGGCTCCAACAACGGCCAGGTCTATGTGCTGACGGCTGACGGCGACGGCGACACCGTCAAGGAATTGCTCCTCACCGTCGCGGTGCGCAAGACGGCGAGTTTCTCCGCCGGTGCTCCCGCCACGTCGTTGCCGGTGGACGGCATCACCTATCACATTGAGGGCAGCCCCACCCTGAGCGGCTTCCCCACCGCGGTCACCCTGGTCACCACCGCAGTGGTCCCCGCCGGGGCCCCCGATTTGACGGGCACCGACTACGCCTACCGCAGCTTCGGCCTGGCCGGTTCCAACGGTCTCCCCGGCAAAGGCTTCCTGCGTGCCAAAGTCACGCAGCCCTAACGGCTGAGCCACAGCGGTGTGGCGGGCTGCGCCCTTCCCACCGCATTCCATGCTTTGGCTTGCGCATGTGCAGGTGCAGGTATGGAGTGCGGTGGGAAGCGCAGCGCCACACCGCTGTGGCTAAGTCCCGTCGGCCGCTGCGGCCGAAATCCATATCATCAGCACCCCGGTTCATGGCGCGGGAAGTTCCGCTTGCAGGCGCATGAAGCGTCTCACCACCCCGGCCGCCAGCGGCGTGAGATCCCGCACCACCAGCGCCGCCGGGGTGTTGGAGACCGTGGTGGTGAACGCCGGGCCGGCACTCCAGGTTGTTAGATCGGCGGAAACCTGCACGGTCAGCGCCGCCGGATGGTCCATCCGGCGCGGCACGGTGAGTTGCAGAAAGCGCTCGCCCCCAACCGTGACGACCTCCACGGACGTGACAGGCGGCGCTCCCGCCTGCTTGGGCGGCGTGCCAAAGACAAATTCCAACAGGTTGTTCGTGCCGTCGCGATCGGGGTCGTCGAGCGGTCCGTTGCGCGGCTCACCGGCCAGTTCGAGCGCGTTCCATTGCTGCCAGGTGGTGGGCGGCGAAACGGCTCCGGTCACGGCGGCGGAACGCATCAGGACCGGCGACCCATCCGCATCGATGGTGCCAACGATGGCAGTGGCAGCGGCGGCATTCCAATAGACCAGCAGGGGATTCATCGGGTTGGGCGCGGGCCAGGACCAGGCGGGGTGGCGGAACAGAATCCACTCGGACGTGGCCACGCCGCCTTGAAAGCCCCACACGTATGCCGCCTTGCCCACCGTGAAGGGCGCGGTGTTGTTAGCCACCGTGAACAGGCCGGCGAACTTCCGCTCGACCCCGGAGTAGCTCACCCGCTGCGCGGGCACCCAGTTGGCCGCCCATTGCGCCTGGTTGGACGGGCCCGGCACAAAGCCGCCACTGAACACGCCCAATTCAAAGCTCATGGCCGCGCTCATCGGCACGCCCGCACTGGTCTCGTTGACGGCCCCCGCCACGGAATACCAATAGATTCGTTCGGCACGCACGCCAGTCCCGCCAAGCAAGGCAAGCCACCACAGCAGCCTCAGACAACTCCCGCGCCGGCATCCCACCGGTGCCCTCACCCTCAGATTTCGAGAGTCGGCCAGCCCGGCAACCAGTTCCCGTGGATCCGTGTCATTCATGGGAGGCGGCCTCAAAACCACGCACGGCGGCGGTCCAACACCGCCAGCACACTGAGCACCAGCACCAGCACCGAGGAACACGGCTCCGGCACCGCACCAAGTTGCAGGTAACCGGCGGGATAGCTGCCGGAGTTGCCGGAGTTGTAGTTGGTGTTACCCGTCCCCCTCCGGATGCTCCCGTCCGATTCGGCTTTCTGATAACCATACAGCGGCATGTCACTTGAATTCAGATCGCTCACCGACCACTCAACGGGCTTGCTGCCGCAACAATCGGAAACCGTTTGGGGGAACTTCCAGGCAGCAGTGCCGCCGTCCTTGGCGACGGCATGGACTAGCAGATTCTCGCTGCCCACGCCCCCCACCACCATCTCGTCCGCCTTGCGGATCCACAGATAGGCATCCAGGTTCCTGAAATCAAATCCCGCTTCGGCACCGGAATAAGCACTGGTGCCATCATTCTTCAACACCACCGTGCCAGAGAACGTGCCCCATGTCTTGCTGGCACCGTCCACAAAGCCATAGTAGTCGGCCTGATCAAACACGTTCCAATGACCGCTCCACTCGCCAATCGGAGCGGCCCCCGGGTCATAGGAAACATACACACCATCCGTATAGGAGCCAAAGGCCCCCAACTGGAACACATAGGAATCGTCCAGCGTGGTACCATGGCTATCCAGAAGTTGGCTGAAGGTCTTGCTCCCCCAGTTGATCGTCAGGGCGGCGTGGCTGAACGAACTCAGGGCGCCCAGCACCACGATGTTCAGGAAAAGTTTGGCTTTCATGGGATGAATCGGTTGGCGGAAACGGTAGCGCTTGCTCATGGGGTCCATGGACTTGGGATTATGTAGCCGTGCGTGTCCTCCATCACCCGGATGAAGACGCTGCGGTCACCTAACAAGATTGGCTCGGCATCTCTGGAATACAGCCTGGCGTCACCCACTTTCACCCACCTGGTCATCACGGGTTGGGGTGCCACACTGTAGAGCAGGTAGTAGGTGTCGTAGCCATTGGCGGTGGCATTCGCGTCGCCCTGCCAGATGAAGAACGAGTCGGCGGTCTTGAAGTCGCGGCTGCCGAAGAAGCCGGTCGGGGCCACGCCCAGGTTCATCTGGCGGCTGCCGGTGCCAGTGGCGGATTGGGTGAGCGGATAGCCGCCGCCGACCAGATTCAACCCGGCGCAGAGCGGGCGGACAAAGGCGTTGGCCCGCACTTCCCCGTAGGCCAGAATTAAAGTGGCGGAGCCCCGCTTGTTGACAAACACCCCTTGGCCGGGCGGGATCACGTCTGAGCCCCGGTCGGGATAGGGCTCAACTACGGCGGTCACCCATGTGGGAGTGGCGGTGTCTTTGAGCCAGTAGGTCGTCCAGGCGCCCCCCGCGAAAACCTGCACTTGGTCGGCATCCGCCAGACTCCCCGCCGCATGGAAGCCACTAGCCGGGAAGAACATCTCACCCAGCGTCCAGTGGCGGCGGATCACCACGGTGGCACCAACCAAAGTGGCTGGAGCGGTACCTTGCGGCGGGACACCGGTGAGGGTGTTGGAAGGCGCCCCGGCAGCACAGAGGCTGGCATCGTTGATGAGCGTGACGGTGGCACCGGTTGCTGAAGCCACGTCGAAACGATGGCCCTCGTAGGTTCCGCTGGTCACTTCCAGATAGTGGGTGCCGGAAGCGATGGCAATACCCACATTGTTGGCGAAGGTGAGAACCTGGTCGCTCACGCTACCCACGGTGCCGGAAAAGACCGCATCGCGCAGGAACGGGTTGTTATAGGTGCTGCAGTTGAGTTCCACCGCGGTTTCCTTCCAGCCTTCCACTTCGGTGTAGGAGGTGGCTTCGATAATGCCGTCGTTGGTGTCATCGAGCGCAGCCTTGATGCAGACGAAGCCAGTTCCGGTACTCATTCCCGTGAGGAATTCCAAGTCATGGAATGTGACGGTTTCGGTGCAATCGTTGTTATACACAACGGTGATCATGTCAGGCGGGATCACGATGTCCTCCCAGGTGGTCGGGTTGCCCAAAGTGGTGGCGGCTTGCAGCGTGTAGGTCACGTTGTCAAGCGCTCCCCGCGGGCGGACGAAGACGCCGTCGAGGGTGCCGCCAGCGCCGGGTTGGATCCACCAGGCATTCCCCGCGCCGCTGTCCGCAGATTGGTTGAAGGCGAATTCGGTTAGGTTGTCATAGCGGTCGAGGTCCGGGTTTCCGCCGGCACCGCCGGCGGTTGGATGCGCTGCCACCCAGGCGGCCCAGGTGTTCGCGCAGGTGCTGGAATCCAGGAAGTCGTTACCCGTGCTGTTGGCGTTGGTGAGCGTCACGTCGATCGTGTCGTCGTCATTGTACGTGTCGGGTTCACCGCTGTCGGTCACGCTGGTATATCCTGAAAGATCGGTCTCCACCACCAGATAGTTCCCGTTCAGGAGGTTGGCGAAGCTGTAGTTGCCCGTGCCGCCGGTGGTCTGGGTCGCGAGCAACGAATCACCGTCATCCACCACCCCGTCGTTGTCGTTGTCGGCATACAACCGCACCGTCACGCCGCCCAGGGGCACGTCGCCACCGAACACACTGTCTCCGTTAGAGTCTTCATAGACCGTGCCGCTGATGGATTTCGGGAGTTCCTCCACAAAGCTGTTGCCGCTGTCGGTTTCCCCCGCCTTGACCCTGGCCGGGATGAGGTTGTCCGCGATGCTGATGTTAGAAGCCTCGGCAGGTGATTTCGCGATGTCCGCGATGGTGTCGCCATCGGTCAGGGTCAGGTAACCGTCAGGCTGGGTTTCGAGCACCACATAGGAACCTGGCAGCAGATTAGAGAAGCTATAGGAACCCTCTTCGTCCGTCGTCACGGGAGTGCCGTAGAGTACCCCGTCGGACGGATCGCCGTCGTTGTTGGGATCGGTGTAGAGCGTCACAATCACGCCGGGCAGTGCGACCTCACCGACAAGGTCAAAGTTCGTGTTGGCCTTAACGGAACCGGTGATGGTGGCATATTCTTCCTCCACAAAGTCATTGCCGCTGTTGGTTCCACCGACCGTGACCTCCACCGGCGTGACATTGCCGATGAGATCAAGATTCTCACCATCCTTGTCGGAAAGGCTGCGGTAGCCGGCGGGCTGGGTTTCGGCGATCTGGTAATTGCCAGGCACCAAATCCGCAAATCCATAGCTGCCGTCCCCGGCGGTGGTGGTCGTGGTCGGCTGGATGCCGGCGATATCCGGGTCGCTGTCAATGTCATTGCCGCTGCTGTCCTTGAGCGTGAGGGCCACACCGCTGAGCGCCGTGTCACCGGTGCCATCGCCGGTGGTATCGGCCATCACGGTGCCGGTGATGGACCCGAGTTGACGGAAACCGAAGTCCATCACCAGGTTGTCCGCGTCATCTGTGTTAGGTCCGTGGGCGCCCAGTCCGGTTTCAACCACATCCGGCTCACCGAGCGGCGACACCACCCCAAACGCCACCATCTCCACCGGCGTGCTGGCAATCCCGCCTGCCAGGACCGACAGACTGCCCAGTGGAGTATCCTTGCCGTGGTCCAGTTTTTCACCGCCCAGACGCGTGTTGGTGCTGGCACCGGTGCTGCTGCCATAACCTGTGAGACTGGCGGAATGCAGCCGGTCGACGACCACCACGTAGGTGCTGACCGGCAGCCCGTCGAAGCGATAGTAGCCGCTCGCATCGGTTTCCACGCTGGCCTTATACACAAGTGGATTACCTGCCCCGTCTGCGGTAAACAATTGCAGCTTCACGCCGCTGATTCCGGCATCCGTGCCATCCATGATTCCGTTATTGTTGGCATCCGAAAACACCCGGTTGCCGACGCTGAAAAGCGGCGTGAACCCGAAATCCATGACCAGATTGTCGCTGGCATCACCGTTGGGGCCATTGGCTCCGGCACCTGACGCGGTGGACTCACCCGTCGGTTGCAGGCCGGGACCCAAGGTCACCGGCCAGCTCGCGATCCCGCCCACCAACACACTGGCTAAGGCTTCATCTCTGCCATGGTCATAAATATCGCCGCTCGAAGCCATATCCGCACTGGCTCCCGATGCGCTGCGATAGAGATCCAAGGAGCTTGACGCCACTTTGTCCACCACCACCACATAGGTTCCCGCCACCAACCAGTCAAAGCGGTAGTACCCAGCAGAATCGGTGATAGCCGTCGCCAATGCGGCACCCGTCGGATTGTTTCCATCTGCCGCAAACAACTTGATTATCACGCCGGGAATCGGCCCTTCATCGAGGTTATCCAAGTCGGGCTGGCCGTCATCGTCCGGGTCCCGATAGACATGGTTGCCCAGGCTGTAGGTGGCGATGTAAGTGAAACCGAAATCCACCGTCATGTCACCATTGGCATCCACATAACTGCCCGCATTGTCCTGGGCCCCACCGGTGCCGGATTCGTCGTCTCCGGTACGCTCATCCGATTTCGTTATGGTGATGAAAGGACTCCTCACCTCCGTGCCGATCCCCCCGGCCTGGATACCGTTATTATCACTGTCGGTCCGGTTGTCTGCATCGATCGGACTGCCGGTGGTTTTGGGATAGGCCTTGAGCGCGCCGCTGCCGGTGAAGTTGGAGGCCGGGATGCGCACCTGCCAACTATAACCGGACGGCAGGTCATGGAAGAAATAGGTGCCATCCGAGGCGCTGGTGGTAGAACTCCAGTACGTCGTGTCGTGATACAACTCAAGCGTCACACCCGCGATACCCGCTTCACCGCTATCCCAGGCGCCATTGTTGTTCGCATCATTCCAAACCAGAGAACCGAGGCTGCAGAGATCGGCCTGCACTTCACTCTCCGAGTAGAAACCGAAGTCCACCGTCATGTCGCCATTGGCATCCACCCCGCCATTGTCCAGCGTCGCGCCGAGACCCGATTCTTTTCCGGCTCCAGTCCCATCCACCGGTTCGCTGGTGCCTAACGTGATTGCCGGGCTGAGCACTTCGGTACCAGCTCCAGATGTTTGAATCCCGTTGTCGTCATTATCGACTTGGTCGTCCGAACTGTCCGTGGTCACGCTGGATTTGTTCCAGGTCACCAATGCCTGGCCCGCGCTAAAGTTGCCAACAGGTATCTTTACCCTATAGGCGCCCGGAGCCAGGTTGCCAACGAAGTAGGTGCCGTCGCTGGCCGTCGTGGTCGATGCTACCAAGGTGGTCAGCGCGTCGTTCCACACCTCGATGGCAACTCCGGCGATACCACTCTCGCCAGTGCCAAAGAGCCCGTCGATGTTGGCATCGTGCCACACCAGCGAGCCGATGCTACATGGGTAACTTGCCGTCGCCACCATCCCGAAATCAATGGTCAGATTATCATACGCATCGCCCATGGGACCGTGCGCACCCGCCGTGGAGCCGATATCAGTTTCACCGGTCGGTTGCAGTCCATCACCAACCGCAATGGACGCGGTCGCGATTCCGTTAGTCTCCGGAGCCGGGTTATCCACGCCCTTGTCACCCAGATCACCCGTCTTCGTGCCGGGACTGCTCAACATCCCAAGCAATGCTTTACCACTCCCGAATTCCGATGCCGGCAGGAACACCGAATACGTGCCGGTTAACCGATCGTCGAAGCGATAATAGCCGCTCGAATCCGTGGCCGTGGTCCCCACGACAGCGCCACCGCTGTCTTTCAATTGAACGGTAACACTGCCGATACCCGGTTCACTGCCATTCTGGATGCCGTCGCCGGCCACCCCGCCCGTTCCCGTCCCGTCGTCCAGAAACACCCGGTTGCCGATGCTGTAAGTGGGGGTGAAGCCGAAATCCAACATCAGGTTGTCCGTGAGGTCGCCGTTAGGCCCGTGTTGCCCCGCACCCGGCGCGTTGGCCACGACTTCATTGAGCGGCTGCGGGCCCAAGCCCAGCGTGACCGCCATGGTGGCGATGCCGTTGGTCACCCCGCCAACGCTCACCGGGGTGTCCTTGCCGTGATCGCGCATGTCTCCCATAAGTGTTAGATCCGCGCTGTAGCCGGTGCTGGTCACATAACCCGCGAGCAACGGGGAAATCGCCTTGTCCACCACCACCACATAACTCCCGGCCACCAGGCCGTCGAAACGATAGTCGCCGTGGTCGTCGGTTATGGTGGTCTGCAGGGCGCCGGTGCCGGTGGGATTGCCAGACAAGTCCGCCGCAAACAGCGCCATGTGCACCCCGGCGATGCCATGTTCGCCCGCGTCCAGGTTGCCGTCATTGTCGTGATCATCGAAAACCCGGTTGCCAATGCTGCCGTTGGGCACAAACCCGAAGTCGAGGGTATCGTCCGTCTCGCCCGCGGTGAGGGCGATGAGCGGACTGGTCACGGCCGCACCGCTGGCACTCTGGATGCCATTGTCATCGTTGTTCGTGCCATCGTCGCTGGAGTTCGTCGTGACACTCGACAGCGGAGTGTTGGCCAATACCGCCCCCGTGCCGAAGTTGGAGGCCGGGATATAGACCTTGTAGCTGCCGGGAGGCACGTTGCTGAACTGATAGAGCCCGCCGCCGGCGCTGGTGGTGGTCTGATAGGGTGTCTCGGAGCCCGGGGTCTGGGTGGACAGATAGAGTTCCACCAGCACGCCATTGATACCGGCCTCGCCCGCACCGCTGTCGAAGATGCCGTTGTTATTCGTGTCGCTCCAGATCTGGTTGCCGAGGGTCGCCGGCTGATAGTAACCGGCGTCGAGCGTGATGTTAGTATGCACCGCCCCGTCGGGAAGCGTGACATTGCCGGTTTTCCCGGTGCTCGCGTTGGCGTCGCTATCCTTGGTGTCATCGCCGCCTTGGTCGGCCAGGGTACGGGAGTATCCGGCCAGCGCGTCGAACACGACATAATAGGTGCCAGGCAGGAGATTGGGGAAGCTGTAGGCGCCGCCGCCGGACGTGGTGGTGGTTCCCGCCACCGTGTTGTAGGTGGCATTGTAAACCGTGACCGTCACGCCATCGAGGCCGCTTTCCCCGCTGTCCTGCACCCCGTTGGCATTGGTGTCATTCCACACGTAGTCGCCGATGGTCACCCGCTGGGTATAACCGAAGTCAAGGTCGGTGCGGGCTTGGGCGGCACTGAGGATGAAGGTGGCCGCGTTGTCGAGGCCGCCCGCGAGATCATAGGTTTGCACCAAGCCGGTGGTGAGCGTGTTGGTATCCACCCGGGCGGTGTAGTTCCCCGCGACCAACCCGGGGATCGCATAGGCGCCGCTGGAGTTGGTGGTGGCCGACGGTTCGGTGGCGCTGTCGAAGCTCCCGTTGCCATTGATGTCCAGATAGACGCGCACGGCGTTGAGGCCGGCCTCTCCGGCGTCCTGGACGCCATCGGCATCGGTATCGAGCCACACGAAATCGCCGATACTGGCCGTGGAGCGGTAGCCGAAATCCACATTGGTGGCATCTTCACTCGTCGTCAAGGTACGGCTGGCCGCGTTGTCGGTCGTCGGGGTGGTTAGATCATACGTCTCGGTGGAGCCTTGGGGCAAGGTGCCGATATCGACGCGCACCGCATAGGTGCCGGCGGCCAGGTTGTTGATCGTGTAGATGCCGTTCAAATCGGTGATGGCATAGCGTTCCACCCCTTGGTCGAAGACCCCGTTGCCGTTGGCATCGATGTACACCGTGACCCCTTGAATGCCCGGTTCGCCCGTGTCTTGCACGCCATCATTATCCATGTCATTCCAAACCCGGTCGCCGATCGTGGCATCGTTGCGGTAACCGAAATCCACATCCGTCCGGCTGGTGCCACTCAACACCACCGTCGCCTGATGGTCGCTCGTCGGTGATGTGAGATCATAAGTCTCCACCATGCTGGTCGGCAGCGTGGTGGTGTCCACCCTAACAGAATAAGTGCCGGGAAACAGATTGTTGATCGAATAAATCCCGGAACTATCGGTCGTGGCGAAGGCCTCGTTGCTGTCCCGCACGCCATTGCCGTTGCTGTCGATATAGACTTTGACATTGGCGATGCCGGACTCGGCCGCATAGCTGACCGTGCCGGTGTCAGCGCTGGTAATGGTTCCGCTAGTGTTCATATCGAATCCGCCGGCGATGATGGTCTTGCCGAGGAAGGTGCCGGTGTCGGCACTGCTGATGCTGTTGCTGTTGTTGGTATCAGCGTAACCATTGATGATGCGCATGGTGCCGATGAAGCCGTCGTCGTTGTTATCGGCGGCCCCGCTGCCGTTGAGGTCCACGCGGCCGTTATACACATTGTAGGTGACCGTATTGGCACCGTCGGCGTTGACGTCCTCCCACACCAGGTCGCCGATGCTCAGGCTGCCGCGGTAGCCGAAGTCGACCAGGGGGTTGTGCTCGGCCCCGCTAAATGTGACGCTGGCTTGGTTCGGGGTGCCGGTGCCGTCCAGATCGTAGGTCTGGATGGTGCCGGAAGGCAGGGTATCGATGCGGACCTTGTAGGTGCCTCCGGCGGGGAGATTTCCGATGTAATAGGTGCCGTCGCCGAAGGTGATGGAATTCGGCTCACCGACGTCGTACGATCCGACAATTCCACTGGTGGTTGAGTCGATATAAACCCTCACACCGTTGATGCCGGGCTCGCCGGAGTCCTGCACACCGTCACCATCGAGATCCACCCAAACCCGATCCCCCACACTGGCGCCGATGCGGAAGCCGAAATCCGCATCAATGCGATCCTGGGCGGCTGCCAGGGCCACCGTGGCGACGTAGGAAGTCGCAATGCCATCCAAGTCACCGGTCGGGCCATATCCCGGATCGATAGCAGCCACCGAAGCGGGATTGACCCGCACCGTGTAAGTGCCGGCTAACAAGCCCTTCAAAACGTACGTGCCGTCGCCGGCGGTGGTGGCGGTCGGCTCACCGGTGTTCCAGACCCCGTTGTTGTTGAGGTCGGCATAGACGATCACGCCGTTGAGGCCGGTTTCCCCGCTGTCCTGGACGCCATCGCCGTCGGCATCGATCCAGACCCGGTCGCCGATGCTGCCGTAGAGCACATCGGACCAACTGAATGGGACGGTCAGGCCGTAGGGAGTGATCTCGACGGTGCCGGTGTTGGTGATGGCGGATGTGCCGGAAGGTGTTAGGGTCGGATAGGTGGTGATGACCGCCCGGAATGTGAGTTGGATTTGCTGGTCGTAACCGAGGGTGCCGGGGATGCCGTATCCCGAGGAGCCGTCAAGCGGGAAGGCGGTGCCGCTGCCATCATCGGGCACGCTGACCCAGGCCTGCCACGCACCGTTGACACTGAAGCGGTACTGGGTGCTGCCGGCCACGTAGGTCGTGTTTGCCGGCACGGTGTCCTTCACGGTGAACGGCCCGGTCATCGGGCCGTGGGACGTGTTGATCACGCGGATGTCGTATTCGAGGGTGTCGCCGGCACTGCAATAGCCATCGGCATCGGCATCGACCACCACCGTCGAGCGTTTGGCGGCGTCGCCTTCTCGCAGCGGCGTGATCAGGGTGGCCACATCCAAACCCGGCGCGCCCGCCGAGGCGACCAGAGGATCCTGCGCCCAGGCGGCGGCGATTTTCACGTTCGGATTGAGGGTGTAGATCACCATGCCGCTCTGGTCGCCATCCGGATCAAAGAGTTTCTGTTGCTGCAACTCGCGCAGGCTGTAGGCCACGTCGTATTTGTTCCCGTTAGGGTCGGTGAGCGACCCCGCGTTGTCGCCGTTGTAATCGACATAGACCGTCGTTTGGGTATGGCCGTTGCCGACCGTCGTGATCCACACCGGGTTGCCATTTTCCGTGGGATTGACGGTGGAATACGGGTCACGGCCGATGCCGAGACTCACCTGCACCTGGGTGGTCAACGACGCCTGGCCGACCAGGGTGAATCCACCGTCGTAGGCCTGGTTGTTGGAGGTGGAGGAACTGGCGCCGTCCACCGCGCAGAACGCGTAGAAGGTGGCTCCGCTGGTGTAGAAATGATAGGCCCCGCCGTGGGAGCTGTCGCTTGGGACCAGGGTGACCCGCGCATTGCCACCGGCCGGAACGCTGACGGTGGCCGTGGTGTAAGCTGACGTGGTGCTGCGATAATCGTAGGTGACGGTGATCGCGCTGACGCCGGGATTGTAGAGGAACACGGCGGTGCCATAGGTGGCGGTTGTGGAAACCGGCGCGTAGTAACTGGAACTCCAGCGGTAGGTGGGCAGCAGGCAGGTGTCGCGGCTCATGTAGTTCGAGGTCGGCCGGCCGGTGAACATCACGACCTGCACCGGCCGGGTGGAGAGGACACGTCCGCCCGCGCTCACATTAGTCACGTAGGCACTCCCTCCTTCCGCCAGCGAGACCGTCTGCTCAAAGCTTCCGTCGTTGTTAGCATCGATCTGGACGGAAGCCCCGCCGGCCCCGGCCATGATCGAGAGGGAGGTGTAATCAAACATGTCGGCATCATAAGTCAGGGTGGAAGTCGGGGTGGAGGTTGGCATGTTGGTTCCCACCGGGGCGCGGTATTCCGTCCCCCAAAGGCCTTGCTCGAAGACCTCGATGGAGCCGGCCAGCAGCGAGTTGGTGACTGCCGGGTAACTCGTTTTGGTCAGGGTGATCGGCTTGTACGAGGCGATTTTGTCGCGGGCGTCATATTTGAACACCGAGGCTCCCGCCGTCGAGGTGACGAAGTTGCGCAAGCTGAAGACGGTGCCCGCCGCAAGCAGGTCGCCGGCATTTCCCGGCGGGTAGCCATTGGCGGGATTGCCGTCCCCCCACACCTCGGTGGTGGCTTGTTTCGGGTTGGTGATGTCCGCCTCGTAGCCGTCCTCCCAGTGATCATAGTAAATGACGGTGCTATCATTCGAGACCGAGAAGTTCACGAAGACCGCCAAAGGATCGGCCGCCGCCGAGTTGATCCCGAAAAATCCCGCCAACTGGTTGACCTCCGGGAAGGGCACGTAAAAAACCTGGGACGGCGGCGGGTTGGCGGCACGGGCCACTCCTGCCAAGACCAAGGTGAAAACACAGGCGAGAAACCAACGGCAAAGCGGGAATTTCATGACGGGCTGGTAGCGATTTTGATGGGCTGGTAACCAGCTACCCGAACCATGCAATGACGGCGGCAAATAGCTGCGTTGGGAAAGCCAACGCTGAGAATGCCCAACACCCCCCCCAACACAAGCAATTATATTATATTTTTTCAAAAAATATTTTCAAGACCGGGAGGCACCCGGGTTCACCGGCGGTTGTTGCGGCCACTGCGGCGGGCATGGTCCCGCCGGGCATGCGCGTCAAGTTAAGGGAAATGTGATCCCTGTTACCGACAGTGACCCGCAACAGCAGTCCCTAACTGGACATCCTGCGGTCCGATCGGACCGCAGGATGTCCTGTTAGGGTAGGAATTGTGATGAGGTTGATCGTAAATTCGCGAGGAACTTACCGGTACAAGGCGTCAGGTCCTTAACTTGGCGGGCATGGACCCGCCGGGGGCCTCGCCATGATGGTTGCGGGCACCGCCAAAGTCCGGCCATGCACGGGTCTGGCGGCCTTCGTTGCGCATGAAGTCGGCGACGATTTTGCCCGAAGTCAGCGCCGCCCGCTTGATGCAGGAGCCGGACCGGAACAAGGCACCGGGCGGGCTGTTCACCAGCGAGTGGGGGACGTGCGGCGGATCACGGCTGTGGCGCCCGGTAGATCGTCGGGACGAAGCCGGGCGGGGTCTTCATTTCAAACAAGTCCTCGCCCACCTGCACCAGGTGCCAGCCATGCGCCAACACCGCTTGCCGGGCCGCCGCACTGCCCTCCACATAAGCCACCATGCCCTGGAACTCCTTGTTCCGATGCTCCGGCATCCAGTGGAAGAGGCTGTCCATTTTCCGCTTCATCTGCTCGATGGTTGCCAGGTCCAGACTGCTC
>JAPLUI010000191.1 GCA_026397725.1 Verrucomicrobiota bacterium
CGAGTCGATCAGTGTGCCGTTGACTCCCGTGACCAACCCGCCGGAAAAAGGCCCGCTGAAAATCCCGCCCGTGACGACGCTGTTGATGCCAAGAATGCCGCCGTTGGAAGCGGTGTAAGCCCCGGTGCCGCTCGTCGGCCCGGAGAGGTAGAGATACCGGCCGTCAACATCGGCGTTGACCGTGCCATTGTTGACGAAGTAGAGGTTGCTATTGATATAGCCGAACCCGCGAATGGTGTTGTCCTGGTTGGTCAGCGTGCCATTGGCGTTGAGGACCGCCTCGATCCGGGCGCTATCCGCCGCCAACTGCACCACGCCCCCGCCCGTGAGCATGGCATTGCCCAGCCCGTTGTCCACGCCGACATAACTGTTTCCACTCTCAAGCAGAATTGTCCCGCTGTTGGTGATCGTCCCCGCCAGCCTCAGCCACGTGCCGGGAGCTACCCCCAGCACGCCTTGGTTGACCGAGGAAAAGAACGTGTTGTTAGCCGAGAGCACCGAGGCCCAAGTCGGAATGAATGCCGTGCCCGCAGGGCCGGGGATGCCGGCTGGGGTCCAGTTGGCGGGATTGTTCCATAGCCCGTCCGCGCCGCCCCCAGTCCAGAAGAAATTGGTGGCCCACGCGTTCACCGTCACGGTAAAGTCCCTGGTGCTCAGATCCGCGGCGCGGACGGTATAGGTCACCGGATTGGTGAAATCATACGCAGTACCGGAATCGTGATCGCAGGTCGCGCCGGGAGACAGCGTGAAGGCGGGCGCAAGACTTGTTAGATCCGTCCCGTAAGGAACTGCCAGGCTGATGGTGGTGCCGGTGATGGCGGCTGGATTGCCCGGCAGGCCGAAGGTGAGGATATCCTTTTCTGTACTCAGGCTGAGGTCAAACTGGATCGACCATGAATTGAGGGTGCCGGAGTTGCCGGTCGCGCCGTCGCGGATTTCGAGCGTCCAGGTGCCGTTGGGGTTTTGGCCGGCGACGGCGCTGAGCAGTTCTGCAGGCCGGAAGGTGCCGGTGAAGGGCGGTGTGCCGCTGCCGATGGCGGTGGCGGCGGCGTCATCGAAAACCGTGCCGGTGAAATTGGCACCGGTGCCGCCCACGGCCTCCAGCAGGCGCGCCCGCGTCCCCAGCGGGCTGAGCAGCCAGACCGTGAGTTCGCCGGTGGCCGGGTGGGTGAGGTCCAGGCTCACGGTCACCTCCGCGATGGCCCCGACCAGGCCGCTGGCCGCCAGGGTCGAGATGGTGGTGGCGTTATCGGCCAGAGCCTTGGGCACGTCGCCGGGTTGGAGCGTGAGCTGGCCGGAGCGGGTGTCGAGCGTGGACTGGTTAGAGATGCCGGAAAACACCGTCGCGTGAGCGGCGGCAGTCAGCAGCAAGGCGGCGGCCAGCGCGAGGCACGCGGCGAGGTGGGATTGAGTGAGGGTGGTCATGGGAGTTAATGGGTAAGTGCTGAAATGCTGAAACTAGAGGGTCACTGGTGGCTGAGGGTGGTGGCACGCGATTGAATCTGAAAACCGCGCATGGGCCGCGCGTGGGGAGCCTTGTAGCGGCGCTCTGTGAGCGTCGATGCGGATGAGGTTGCTGCGGCACGGTGAAGGATCAGCA
>JAPLUI010000343.1 GCA_026397725.1 Verrucomicrobiota bacterium
CGATAAGGAGCCACCACATTCTTGTGGTGGTAGCGGAAGGGCGGCCCATGAGTGCGTGCCGAAGGCTCTGTTCATGGACGTTCCTTCCGCTCGACGACAGGAATGTCGTCGCTCCCTAACGGGCATCCTCGGAGCCAAGTGACTCGGCAGCGACTTTGGCGGCGAGTTGCGGCAGGCACAACGCGTGGAGATCGTCGGTCGGAACTCCGAGATCCTTCATCACGCGGCTTGCAGCATCATTGTATTTCAATTCGTCGCCGGCAGTGCGACCCTCGGCGCGGGCGAAGGATCGGCGGGCGGGCGCGGTTGGTCCGCGTTCGCGGGCACGGCGTAGTTCATCGCCTTCATTTGGGTGTCGAGTTCGGCGCTGAGTTTCGCCGTGGCGGTGGGATCGGCGGCAAGGTTCTTCACCTCGTAGGGATCGGCTGTTAGATCAAAGGCTTCGGTCCATTCGGGGTGGCCGAGGTATTGCACGAACTTCGCGCTGGCGGTGCGGACGCCGACCAGGGTCGGAGTGTCGCCACCTCCGTCTTCGTAAAAATACTCGGCCAGGAACGACTGGCGCCAATTCGCGGGCTGCCGCCCGGCGGCGAGCGCTTTCCAGCTCGCTCCCTGCATCTCGCGGGGCACGGGCACACCTGCCAGATCGAGGAACGTCGGGGCGAGGTCGATGTTGATCACCATCTCATCGACGACCTTGCCCTTGCCGAAGAGGCGCGGGTAACGCACGAGCATCGGGATGCGCAGCGACTCTTCATAAATCGAGCGTTTGTCGCCGAGGCAATGTTCGCCGAGATAGTAACCGTTGTCGCTGGTGTAAACCACCACGGTGTCTTCTGTAAGTCCGAGTTCATCGAGGGCGTCTAACAACCTGCCGAGGTTTTCGTCGGCACCGGTGACGTGGCGGAGGTAATCGAGGTGGATCGCGTTGTCGGCGAGTCCTTGCGACTGCTTGCCGGTGGCCGGGTCGGGCGGGTGGAAGATCGCGGGCACGCCGAAATTCGGTGTCGGGCGGCTGGTTTCGCCGGCATAGAGGTTGCGCAGGCGCTCGGGGAGATTCTTGCCGCCGCGCGGACTGTGCGGGCTCTTGAAGCCGACGACCAGTGAAAACGGCCGCTCGCGGTTCTGCTTCATCCACCCGATCGCGAAGTCGGTGCTGACGTCATCGAGCCAACCCTTGGTGGGGGTGGACACGCCGTTGATTTCGACCGGGCAATCGTTGTAGCGGCCGTGGCCGATGATGCTCGCCGAGTAGTCGAAGCCGGGGCGCTGGCCGCGCTGCTCGCCCATGTGCCACTTGCCGATATAGGCGGTCTGATAGCCGGCGGCGCGCAGCAACGTGGCATGGGTGACCGAATCGACTGGAAACTCGGTGTGGTTGTTGGTGATGCCGTTGAGGTGGTTGTAACGGCCTGTTAGAAACGCGGCGCGGCTCGGGGCGCACAACGAACAAGTGACAAAGGCATTGCGGAAGCGCACGCCTTGGGCGGCAAGGCGGTCCATGTTGGGCGACTTGAACCACGGGAAGCGCGCTTGCTCACCCTGTTCGCGCTGGACGACGCTCATGGCGTCCCAACGCTGGTCGTCGGTGTAAACAAACAGAAAGTTCGGTTTGCGGTCGGCGGCGTGCAGCGGTGCGGCACAGCTCAGCGCGACGAGCAGCCACGCGGCGGCGCGACGGCGGCAAGTGTAGGCAAAGGGTTTCATGATTATTTCTTCAACATCTCCGCCAGCAGGCAGCCTGCTTTGAATGGCTTCTTGCTTCTCATCGTTGCGTGTTCGTTCATGGTTGTGTTATATGATTCGTGCCAGAGGCGGCTGGCAGGGAACCCTTTGGAAACCGTGGCGCCTGCCGGACTGCGATCAATCAGGTGCGCTTGGGAACGCTTACGCTCCCTTGCCGAGCAATATTTCACCCGCTTCCACTCCCTTCCAGGGGTAGGTTTTCCCGTGCCGCATGCGTCGCCCACGCTGCCATTCTTTCAGGGATCGGGCACACCACGAAGCCGCGGGTCCCTGCCTATGGCCAGGAGGGCGTGGTGGCCTCGCCGCGCCCGCGGGTCCGCCCGCATGGGCGGGGGCAAGGCACGGCGCATGGACCGCCAATCACACCTCGCCCGCAGGTGGCAAGATGTTGTTCGTGGTCCGTGATTGCGGGAAGCTGTTGGCACCGCCCCATCAAGCGTCGCGCCGCGATGCTTGATGGCTCCCGGAAAAGTATTTTTTCGGCTTGCCTGCGTTGAAGTCGTCGTAGTTAATGCTCGCAGCCGCGTGATCGGCCAAGCGATGAGAAACAAAACGATGATCCTGCTGATTTGGCAGATGGCGGTGAATGCGGCGTGCGGGCAGGAACAATGGACGTTTGAGAGGCCATACGTGTGGGCTCGCGACACTGACACGGCGGTGCTTGAACAACAGGACACGGTGCTGGTGGTGAAACACCAAGGAAGTGGTGATTGGAGTTTGGGCGGGTTTGCCCGCATCCCGGTGCAACCCGGCGAGATCTTCGAAACGGTTTGCAAGATGATGACGGAAAGTCGCGACGAAACAGCCACCGCGTCCACCGGCGTGGTCGTGCGGGACGACAAGGGTAAGGAACTCGATTGGTCCTATGGCGGCACTTCCGTTCACGCGCCCTGCGAATGGTCGGTCATGAAGTCGCGTTTCGTGGTGCCGGGAAACGCCGCGAGCATCGAACCGCTGGTGATCGGCCAAGGTCCTGTTGCGGTCCGGGTGGACGGTTATGTGGTCAAGCGTGTGGGTTCGATGCGGGACCGCATTCAAGCGAACCTGCCGCAGGAAATGACGCTTGATGGCAAGGGCATCCGGTTCACCGTCAACTGTGCCGACGCAAGTGTCGCCGTGACCGATCAGCGAACCGGCCGCGTATGGGCGCAGGCAGACGGGATTTCCGGGTGGGTGCTGCTCAACGCCGTAGCCGCACCGGATCAACAAAGCTTGGCTCTAACCCTGTTGAATCCCGAAACGGTTAGCGAGGTCCGCGCCGTTTTCACCGTGTCAACCGAAGCGCCGGAACTCGGTGTCGAGATCTCGGCTGCGGGTGAGCTGACGAAACCGCTGGATTTTCCGCGGCCCTTCGCGACGCGTGCCGGCGACCGCCTGATAGTGCCGGTCAACGAAGGCATGGGTTATCCGGTGAACGAACCACACGCGGGGCTCTACCGCATGGTCGCCTATGGCGGGCATGGCATTTGCATGGGGTTCTTCGGGGTGGCCGAGGATAAAACCGGGGCGGGGTGGATGTGTCTGTTGGAAACCCCGGACGACGCGGCGATGAACGCGTACCGGGACCATCACGGCTGGTGGCTGGCCGGTCCCTCATGGGACGCGCAAAAAGGCCGGTTCGGATACCCGCGCAAGGCCCGCTACGTGTTTTTCGACCGCGGTGGTCATGTGGCCATGTGCAAACGCTATCAGGCGCATGCGAAACGCTGCGGTCTCTACATACCGTTTGCGGAGAAACTCAAACGCAATCCCAACATCGATCTGCTCATCGGCGCAGCCAACATCTGGCGCCTGGGCGGCGGCACGGCGGACCCCGTCGAACTCGCCAAAGAGATGCAACAACTCGGCATGGACCGCCTGCTCTGGAGTGCTGGCGGCTCGGCCTCCGAGATCAAGGGGCTGCGGGCGCTGCCCAAGGTACTCGTCGGCCGCTATGATATCTATCAGGACATCATGGATCCGGCCAACCATGATAAGATCGGCTATGTGCATGGCGACTGGGTGACTGCGGCGTTTCCGCACGACCTCAACTGGAGCGCGCCCAACGGAAGCTGGCGCCGCGGCTGGGAAGTCAAGGCCAAGGACGGCGCGATGATTCCCTGCGCGGTGATCTGCGATTCCAAGGCCCTGCCATACGCCCGCAAGCGCATTGCCGACGAACTCGCGACCAAAGCCTACAGCGCTCGTTTCATCGATACCACGGTGGCCGCGCCGTGGTTCGAGTGTTATCACCCGGACCATCCGATGTCCCGCTCGCAGAGCCGCCAATACAAGATGGACTTGCTGAAACTCGTCGTGGAATCCGGCCTGGTCTGCGGCAGCGAGACGGGACACGAGGCCTCCGTTCCGTTCTGCGATTACTTCGAAGGCATGCTCAGTGTGGGTCCCTACCGGGTGCCGGATTCCGGACGCGACATGCTGCGGATTTGGCACGAAGTCCCGGAACTCCTCACGAAATATCAGGTGGGCGAAGCCTACCGGTTGCCGCTCTGGGAACTCGTCTATCATGACTGCGTCGTCGCCCAGTGGTATTGGGGTGACTACAACAACAAGCTGCCGCAAATCTGGCACAAGCGCGATCTCTTCAACGCGCTGTATGGCACGCCGCCGATGTATTTGTTCGACATCAAACAGTGGCATGAAAAGAAAGCGCAATTCGCCGCGAGTTACAAAATCGCCCAGCCGGTCTCGCGGGCCACCGGGTATTCCGCAATGATCGATCACCGGATTCTAACTCCGGACCGCAAGGTCCAGCAAACGGTTTTTGCCAACGGCGTCACTGTCACCGTCAACTTCGGTGACACCCCATTCAAGACAGCCGACGGCCCGGAAATCCCGGCGTCGGACGTGCAAA
Organism: Verrucomicrobiota bacterium; assembly: GCA_026397725.1. Classification (GTDB taxonomy): domain Bacteria; phylum Verrucomicrobiota; class Verrucomicrobiia; order Verrucomicrobiales; family Akkermansiaceae; genus Luteolibacter. Next base: position 4,601 of record JAPLUI010000343.1, read on the forward strand.
TCAAGGGCATGAACTGAACAATGACTTTGCCAATCGCCATTCTTTGTTCGGTTGTGGTGAAGCCCGCGAGTTCCCACCACCGAAGCCGGTGACGGCGATCACGACTTTCATGGCTCCGGGATGAAGACACGTTATGCCTCAACTCAGTCTTTGGGTGTGATCACCCGCACCGGCCCGCAAAGACCCGATTTCATGAGCGGCGGAATCTCGTGGTAAACGGGCCGCGTCTTGCCGCCCGGAACCCGGCCGTAGGAACTATCGGACGTCGGATCGGTTTGAATCCGATCGATGTTGCTGCGCGTAAAGCGGGTTGACTCGGGCCGCAATGAATCCCCATTGAGCCGGTTGGCCCAGAGGTTTGCCACCCGGATTTCCAACTGATTCGTGCCGGCATGAACCGCTCCGGAGATATCTATCCGATAGGGTGGCAGCCAGGCCAGCCCAAGGTGCTTGCCGTTGAGCGTGACTTCAGCGATTTCGGCCAGATCGCCCAGTTCCAGGAAGAGCCGCTTGCTGTTAGATAACCACTCCGGCACTTCGCAGGTCTTTCGATAGGTGGCGATTCCCGAGAAGAACCGGATCCCTTCGTCGTTTGACTCGGTCCAGCTTTGTAGTTTGTCAAAGCTCGTCACTCGCGGCGTGCCCCAGCCTTCCGGGAATTCGACTTGCCAGGGCCCGTCTAGGGTCAACGGCGCGGGGGTGTCCGCCGCTTGGAATGTGTCGCGGGCGATTGGATCAAGCGCATCGCGATTGGCAGTGCTGGCTTTCCGAAAGACGACAAACACCGACCCTGCCGGGCCAAGCGTCACCGGCAGTTCGGTCTGGCCGCTGGCGAGGCTTTTCCAAACGGGACAAGCGCTCCGGCGCCCCGAATCGGGCCACCAAAATTCGGGTGCCTGCCCGTTGGTTTCCGCCCCCACCCGAAACCGGCAGGTCAACCGCTGCGGCTCCATCGTTTTGTTGCGGATGAAATAGAATTCATCATCCGTGGTCTTCCGATGAATGAAGTCCAGTGGACCCAAGTCCCTTTCAGCGCGTCCGGCAATCTCAAAATCCCCGCCGACTCCGATCTCACGAAGCGCCGCACTGCGATCGCTTGCCATGACAAACCGTCCTTTGTCGATCGACCGGATCAAAACCGGTTGCTTGTCCGGTTTGTCTAGCAGACCATCCCGGCCCCATAGTTCATCGACCCATCGCTCGACTTTCCCGGTTTCCGATTCATGATCTTTGATGCCCGGGGCGCGGGTCGGTCTCTGGTGGCCGATCACCGTTGCCCCGTCGGCCACCAATGCGCGTATCTTCCCGAGCACCTCCGCCGGGATATGATCCTGCTCGGGCAGCACGAGCACCGCATAACTCATCCCGTCCGGCAGCACGATCCGATGGTTTTCAACGCGCATCCGCTGGAGGATCACCTGCGACGAACAGACGTCATAATCGTGGCGGGAATCGAGACCCTCCACTAACGGCTTCTCCGGCACATTGCACAACGCCGGATGGAAGTTTGGCGCCTGATCGCCGTAAAAATAACAAACGTCGGCCACAAACCACCCTTGCCGAAGCATGTATGAGCACCGCGCTATGTAATCCGTCAACCCGCGGACCATCGGCCACCAGGTGGCCGTCGGATTGAGATCCGTGCCAGCATGATAGGCCCAACCCGGAAGCCCCGCCTCGGGCGGCGAACTGGCGAACGTGTGGAACGCAAAATCATTCAAACCTTCACACATTGCCCGGTCGGCAAGTTGTTTGTAATTCAACGGCCCATCGACCCAGCGCCGCCAGGTGGTGAACGATTCCGCGCTGACCAGACGTTTGTTGTAAACATGCGCGGCCGAGGCGATTTCCTTGATCAGGAATATCCCGCGATGCCTGATCCAAAACTCCCCGCGCGGAATATCCACCGCCCCGAGCGCCTTGATTCCATCCACCGGATTGGAATCCCAGATTGGCGGCCCCGGCCCGCCCGCCTCGGCAATGAGCTTCAGTCCGTATGATCCGAGAACCTTGCGCGCCGTCACATAATGCGAGTCAATCAACTGGTCGCTCACCATTTTCCGCCAATCGTATAAGAACCGCTCGTTAGTTTCGTCATCCGCCAACTTCCAACCGGCGAGCAAGGGTAAGAACGGAATCACCGGATAACCCGCCCGGCGCTGGAACTCAGCGGCCATGATCTCATTCCAAGGCGTAAACCCGTCGAGTTCCATGCTGTCAAACTCCATCGTCTTGAAGCTGGTCCCCTCGAACGACTTGCGCCCCAGTTCCTTGAGAATCGAGGTGACGATATGATGGAGATGAAACTCGGTGGCACGGGGGTCAAAGAAGTCGATCATCGGCCCGCCGGAATTCGGGCTCGGCACGATCAACTGCTGCCCGTGATTCGCACAAACAAAACGCAGGATGTCCCACTCACCCGCAGGCACCTCCCAACGCAACTTGCCATCGGCACCGGTCATTTTCGTTAGATCAACAACCCGGTTCACATCCGCCATCGTTTTTGACTTGTCATGAGGCACGGCCAACACTGCGACTTCGCGCAGATAGACCGGCCGGCCCAGGGCATCCCGCGGACAGAGTTCCGGCAATTCGGGCAGGGGCAGTTCCGCGTGAAACTCCACGGGCCCGGCCACCGCGGTGGTCGACTGATAAAGACCTTTCCCGGCGTGTTCCGGCGGTATCCAGCTCCCGCCCGCATTCCATCCGCTTGAGGCAATCATGCCGAGTTCCAAACCGAGCCGGTCGGCCTCGCGAATCGCATGGACGACGAGCCGCGTGGACTCCGGCCCGAGAAACGCTGGCCCGGCAGGCACCCGGCCGTCAGGATCGGCGTAAGCGGCCACGTCCCATATCTCACCGCCACGCATGCCCCCGCGCTTCATCGCCTCCAGATCGCGGGTGATTTGCTCCTTGGTGATCGACCCGTTGAGCCAATCCCAGAACGCTCCGGGCCGCACCTCAACCTGCGGATCGCCAAACGCGGCGGGCGACAGCCGGTCACCGGCCCTGGCCGGTTCCGCCAACTTCCCGGAATCGTTCGCCGCCACGGCAGCGGCACTGACCATCTCACGGCCGTGCAAGTGACCGCTCTGCAATGCGAACGCCACGAGCAGGACGCCCGGAAGCCGCAGCTTCACTCTTGAACTTTGGGTGGGTTGATGTGCCTTCATGATGGAATCTGATGAATTATTATATAATCAGCTACCGGTCTCTGACTGGGTGGCGGATTACCGGGGAATTTGCATTTGGGATTGGAGCGCGACAAGTGAAAACGAGATTCGCCGAGTGGGAGATAAAAGGCTTGCGACTATGGTGAATCGGGTTCGGAACCAAGCCGCTCGGCGATCCTTTGGCGTTGCTTCCCATCAAGTGTGGCTCCTCTTGTCTTGAGGAAAACCCGGAGTGACGCATGATCCGGATCATGCTCCAACATCATATCCACTGCGGCTTTGTCGTTGTGGTCGCGATCCGCCACCGTGCCGAGAATCAGCGCCGTGAGTTTTCCCGTGATTCCGGGTCCTTCCTCATTGGCAAATGCACGGACCTGCTCGATATACTCGCGGGGCGTCCCTTTGAAACCCATGTTGACTTCACTATTCACCGCCTGGTAAATGATTGCCTCACGCTCCTTGAGGGTCGCATCATGTTGCCGGAAGAAGGCACGCAGCTTGTCGCGTCCTCCCCGATAGAGCTGCGGGCCGCAAATCTCACCCACAAGATCTTCGTGGCTTTTCCGGCCGAGGGCGTCGCGCAGGAAATCAATCGCCTGATCCGGCTCCAGCAAGTCAGGCCGCTCGCCGAAGGTGCGGCCGACGGTGGCCAGCGCAAGGTCATTTGGGAGGGAACGGACCCGCGCCATGGCGTTTGCCAACCCCGACTTCATGAGAATCTTCAAGATTGCCGTTTCAGAACCGATGACGATGGTGCTCTTGTCCGATGCAAACAAATCCCGATGTTGATCCGACCAGGCGATCAGGGCGTTGACATCCTTCGTGGCCCATCCATCAAACAACCCCATGCCACAAAAGAATTCCCACGCGGTTGGATTGTTGCTGAACGCATCAACCGCGTAGTCTGCGGCGAGTGCGGGATTCCTGTTGGCTAGCGCACCGACAAGGATGAGTTCGATGTTGAATCCCAAGGAGCCTGCGCAACTTGCATTCCTGACCTCGGCGATCATCCGGAGCAGCTCGTCGGAACTCAACGCGCCGGCTGCGTGCTGAATCGAACTGCGCACCCCGTCTTCGGTTCCCTTCGTCCTTGCCACGGCAAGCCTCTTGCAGAACTCCTCCACGGCAAGGGCTTTGCTTCGGTCACTCCGCTTGGTCACGCGGGGCTCCGCCGCTTGAACTACCGCTTCACGCGTCTCGTGTGCGGATGTCCTCCCGGTGAGCCAGCGGAGCGTCGAGCTGCGGGTTCCGACAAAGACCGCGAGGACCAGCAGGAAGGAAGTTATCAGCCACTTATTCATGTTGTTTTCTAATGATCGAATCAACTATGGGCCGGTTTCACGATCCTGGGCACTCTTGTTCATGAACTCCCGCACCGGGGCTTGCTCCTTCTTCGGCAGCGATTTCAGCCAGCGTTCCGCGGCGGCCGGATCCGTTGCTGACCACTGCACGGCGAGGTTTTTCTGCGCCCACTCCCGCGCTTCACCGGCGGGCAGGCCGCGCACCCAATCGCCGGCGGCAACCGGGTCGTTGCGCAGCCGCTCCAAGGCATAGCTGGTGGCTGTGCCGATGATCTCCGGATGCTGCTCCGGCGTGGCTGCCAGATAACGGATGGCGTCGCCGCGAAATCCCAGCGGAACACCAGATTGCTCCACGACGAGTTTCTCGGAAATTTTCGTCTTCTGATCATCCGGCAAGCTCTGGAACTGGCGGGTTAATGCTTCAAGTTGGTCCTTATCCCATTTGTGGAGCATGTTGCGATACTGGCGGTTGTCGTCGGACCTCGGTTCGAGGTTGGCGAAATCGGCCAACCATTGGTCCGGTTTGTCCACCTGGGGAATGGGGACGAAAGTGACCCCGCGTTTCCGGGCCAGTTGTTCCTGGGCGGCTTGCCAATCGTCGTCGGTCAATAAATCCAACAACTTTGCTGCTTGGTCGTCATTCAAACTCGCCCGGGCAAAAACTCCTTGGATAAGATCTTTCCGCTCGGCGGGATTCAGCTCCACGTCGTCGAGCAACGTAAGGCCCTTGGCGGGCGACTCGCGCGTGATGCTTTCGAGAGCACGCTTGCGGATCCGGAGCGCCTGGGCGGCGGTGAAGCCGACGGCTTCGAGATCCGCGTTCCACCAGGACTCGGCTAGATGTGAGCCACCCCCGCCCTGGGCTGCCAGCGCATTCCGCCAGGATGGTGGCAAGTCCGCCAGTTGATTGAAGAGCCTGGTCTCGATCTCAATGTTGTTCGCGTTGTGACTGAACAGGTACCAGCCATCCGGGCGCTGCCAGAGTCTGCGGATTTCCGTGTCGAACGATTCGGATAGACGAATCGAGAGCAAGTCCCTTTCGGCGTCGTATCGAAGGTATGATGGCATTTTGCCGAGCGCGGCCTGCAGTGCGGTGGGATCGGCTTTGGCGAGGGCCGCGATGACATCTTCATACCCGTAACTCTCGCCTTCGGGAAATCCGCAAGCGGATAATTCCAGGAACCGTTCAAGCGCGATGGCGGGATGGACCCTCGCCATTTCCTTGAGAATTCTCAGTTCCAACATGTCATTCGGCTGTTCCCGGAACAACTCGATGACCTGTTGGGGATCGCTGGCGGCCAGGGCAATGAGCTGATCCGTCGAAGGATTTTCTGCCGCCAATTGCAAACGGGCCAGGGCCACGGGGTCCGCCGCCTCCAGCCTGTCCGTTAGAACGCGGGTGAACAGCCGTGTTTCATATCCATCGCCCGGGTTGAACCATCCGCCTTTCAACCAGACGAAGATGTCATGGTTGGGGATGGAAGGGGCGAACGCGAGGGTCAGGCGCATGCGCTCGGCAAAGGAATCCGCTTTCCGGATTTGGTCCAAAGTGCCGGCCAGCCACGCGGGCGCATCGGAGGATTTGTTTCTGTTAGAACGACCGGTCGCGCAAGTCTTGCTAGAGGTGTCGGGGGTGCTTTCCCCGGGCGCGGCCGGTCCGCCGGTGAAGTACCAGCCAAACGCGGCCGCGATCACAAAGACGAACACCGAGACAAGATGGCTGGCGGATTTCGTAGGACGCGCCTTCATGGTTTGCCTCCCTTCCGCAGTTGGGTTTTCCGTTCGTCCGGCAGCTTGGCGGACTCCAACCAATTGAGCGCCGCATCAGGGTCAAGACTCCGCCATTTGCGGAACACGGAATTCATGGGGTTATTGGTGGAGTCGCCGAGTGAGACCGCCCAATCGAGCGCTTCTGGGTATTGTTCCTGTTCGGCGAGACGATCCACCAGCACCCGCGCGCCGGGTTCCCGGATGCGCGGGTCGGTCTGGGTATTCAGCCAGTTGGCATAGGATTCGGGAGCTTGGTGCACCCATGCGCCGGACAGTGCCGCCAGAGTTTTTTCGGCTTGCAGGTTGGGATCATGGGCGAGGAAGGTTTGCATCAGCGCGACGGGATCCCGGCTGATCACGCCGGCAAGGAAATTATGGACTCCTACCATGTTATCGCCTTGTGACGGGTCGCCCGATCTGCCTGGCAGTTCGATTTTCGGCGGATCATAGACACCAGGGCAGGCCGCGAACAACTCATCGGCGACTTGCAGTGCTTTCCCGGGGTCGGAATAGACGAAGGATTTTCCGGCGATGGCCAAGAGTTGTGCCTTGATCCGCGGCACCTCGGTCGTCCGGGCTTTGGCCAAGGTACCCTCGGGATCGACTCTGGCCTGAAGCTCCATCGCCTTGGCATCAATCTCCCGTTTCAATTCCCCGGACGGCAGGGTGGCCGAGATGCGTTCGAGATCGCCGGTTTGGGACGCATTCACGTTCCACATGAAAGATTCCAGCGCGTCGTAGTTATATTCGTTTGAGTTCGGGGATTGTGCCTGTTTCCAGAGCCAGGCTTGAAAAGGATCGCTGCGGATGAATGGGGGGAACAGCGCATTGAGCAAGTTGGGATCCTGCCACTTGGCCGCGAGTTGCATCGTCCGCACCGTGACCGGATAGCTGGGGCTCCGGTGACAAAGCTGGTAGAGGGCGGCTTCCCTGGATTGCTCCGGGATGCGGTCATAATGGGCGAGCAACCAAGCGGGATGGAATTCCCCGATGGCGCTGCAGACGGCAACGGGCATGTTTCCTCCGACCGCCGCAGCGGCGGTGAGGGCGGCCTCGGGATCGTGGCTGGCCCAGGCTTGCCACCGGTTAAATCGCTCCTCGTCACTGACTGCGGAGTCGATGGAGCCTTGCGGGTTGAGGCGCGTCCAGTTGACGTAAAGCAGCCGGAGGATTTCGCCATCCTGCCCGCCCTGTTGGAGGTAGCGTTGCCGGAAGTCGGCCAGCCCTGGTTCGTCGGCATCGAGCAGCCAGAGGGCGAGGCGGCCATAGAGTTCCCGCGCGGGCAGGGCTAACAGGGAATCCGCGGTGTCCCCGGAGCGCGGTGCCGCGCTTGATACGGGCGCGGCCACGGCGGGAGCAATCGGCTCTGCAACCGTTGCCTGGGGTCCGCTTGCGGCGTCGCTCACGGGATGTGCAAGACCGCAGGCTGGCACGAAGCGCTTGCCCGCAGCACCGCTAACCAGCCCGACTGCGCAAAGTGCGGCAAAGAGAAATAGGCGGGACGGGCGCTTGTCTTTTGGATTCATAGGGTTGGGGACCTCTTGGCTTTGTTCGTTGATGGCTTGTAGCCCGTCATCGCAGACCTAGCAAGACAATAATGCGGGAATGGCGGCAAGATTCGATTTCCACCTGGTTAGGGTATGCGGAAGTATTTTTTTTCACTCGAGGGAAACGTGGGATCGGCGACCAAGGTGCCAGACGGGGTCCCGGTGACCTCGATGATCTTGCCTGTGAAAGGACTCGTAACAAACCCCGGACGGCCATCGACGGCACTGGCGACCGGATAGGTGCCCGGCGTCGGTTCGGAGTGGGGTTCAGGCTCCGCTTGCCGGGCGGCGACATTGACTGCATATGTGGACACTGCCATGCGCTTGGCTGGACCGTCGGGAGCTTGTGCCAGCCATTTTTCGACGGCCTGAGGATTCTCTATCACCCACTCGCCCATTTGCATGGCAGGCAATTCGAATTCCTTGGGTGACAGGTGCTCGCCCATCCATTCGAACCACTGGCCGGCCTCGCCCTTGGTTCTGGCCTCGGCAATCCGCAGCCCATTCATGAGTTGTGCGGCCTCCCCGGGCCGGAGATCCAGCGATTCGAGCCAGACGCTGGCCCGTGCGTAGCCATAGGTGGGGATTCCTTCGGCCATGGCCATGAGCGCCTTTTGAACCGTATGTTGGATGACATGGTCCGGGTCGTCGCCAGCGTTGTCAGCCAATTCCCGCAGGATGCCCAACATGTTGCTGCGTTCTTCCAAGGTGCGGGCGGTCCTGGCGATTTGCTTCGCCGCGTCGAAGTCGAGTCCACCCTCAAATTCCCGACTGCTGCCGTGAAGGGTGTATGCCTTGAATTCCACAAGCGACTGAAACGCCAATTTCGGATCCTTGGCGGCAAGCCCGATCACGAACGCCCTGGACCCCTGGATCTTCTCGCCCCGCATCCATGCCAGCGCGGCCAGCGGATCCGTTGACGCCCATTTCCCGATGACATGGTCAAACCTGTCGCTTGAATCGCCCAACTGGCCGGCCATGTCAGTTAGAACGGCCATGGCGGACTTTGGATCCGTATCCGCCAGGGCATCGATTGCAGCGCCAATGGATTGATTGCGCCACCAGTTATCCTCGAGGTGCGGGCAATTCCGGAATTCCTCGATCATCACCCGGAGTTGCAGGCCGTTCATGTGATACATTTGATCCAAGACCTTTTCGATCCGTTTCTCCACCACTTGATATTCTTCTCCCGGGGCCTGGATCCCCACTTCCTTGAGGGCCGCAATCAGCCTTGCGGCAGTCGTCCTAGCCTCGGTCTCACGGTTCGCGCGGGACATCCTGGTGTCTGGCGTGCCGGCGGCGCCGCCGGACTTCGCGCCTGCGGTTAGGTTCGTGGCATTGGCAAGCAGGGCTTGCTCCATGTCGTGCAAATGGTTGAGAGCAATCCGCTGGTGCCAGCCGAAGGTGGCGGAGGCGACGAGAACCAAGATGGTGACAGTGACGGAAATTTTCATGGCTGATTTGAGGGTTCACTGGCCTTCGCCTGTGGTCGCCGGAAGCTGTGGTCTCAGCTTGGCCATGATTTTCTCGCGTTGGGTATCGTCCTTGATCCTGGCTGCCAATGCCGCGCGTTCGCGGGTGGATCCCCCGGCGGCACTGTCGAGAAATGCGATCAGAACATCGTCGCTGCCGGTTTCCTGATAGAGCGCTTCAACAAGGGGAGCGGTGATTGCGAAACTGCCATTCGGTGGTGTGATGTTCCCCAGGGCGTGGCCGGTGATGCGATCCACATCCTGCGGTGCCTGGCGTGCCAGCCACTTGCGCAGTTCATCAACAGCGGCGCGGGTGACTTTGGATTCCTCGCCGCCCTTCAATCGATAGAGGCCGCTGCCAGCGGCTGCTCCCGCGAACACGCGGCGCTCCTCAGGCGAAGCATCGATGGCATCGAGGAAACTGCCAACCCTGGCCAGACCGCCCTCATGCGCCATCTCGTATCCCAAGTGGACATAGTGGCTCGACGGGTTCGACAAATGAGCGCGGTATTGTTCTTCCGGCAGGGCCAGACGCATGAATCTCACGAACGCCGCCTCAGTGCCGGGTTCAAACTTGAGATAAAGTTCATGACGTATGATGAACGCCCGCTGGTCCGGTGCCAGGGACTTGAAACGTTGAGTTGCAAGGGTCACATCGGATTTCATGAGGTCTGCAATCACGACACCCGTCAAATCCGCCATCATCTTGCTCTTGCAGGATTCGTTCACACGGTTGCCCATGCTCGTGCATTCGAGCTTTCCACCTGAGCGCATGGCATCGAACCATGCGGTGGCTGAGGATGAGTCGCTTTGCATCCACTTGCGGAAGGCTTTCACCAATTGGAATTGCATGTTGTCCTGGCAGCTTGCGAGCTGGTCCTCGAAGTGCCTGAGTGTCATTGGCGGGTCTTTGTCGATCGCCGCTGTCAGCAAAGCGCTCAGCAAGCGTTCACGGCCGGGCAGATCCCAGGTGGTGATCTGGTCCATTTTTTCGAGAATCTCCTGCGGACCCATCGCATCCAGCCGTTCGCGCAGTTCCAATTCGGTGCGCTTGTCCTTCGTTTCGCCCGCGTTCAGAAAGGCGACCCGTCGTGCGAGGTCTTTCCAGGCGCTGAGGTTGTTAGGCGCGGATATTCCCCCGGCCTTGGTGGTATTGGAATTGCCGGTCGTCATTGGGGGATTCCCCACCTGGAGTTGCGCGATGCGGGATCGAGCATTGGAAATGGCGACTTGTTGGAGAGCCAGCGGCAAGGCGCAGAGCAGGATGATGAGCGGGACGAGGGCCTTGGACTTGGCGGCGAACATGAGGGTGAGGGCGGTGGTGGAATAGGTGGCGGTTCCTGTGAGAACGGCGGTGGCGGCGGAGTGAACGAATGTTAGAGGCGCGGCCTTGGCGAACTCGGCGGATAGGCCGGTGGCGACGGTGGCGGCGGTTAGGGTCACGCCTTTGGCACGCAGCAGGCGGGCGAGTTTCTCGAGGGCGCGCTGGGATTGTTTTTGCACGGCGACGGTGGATTTGCCAAGCGAGCGGGCGATGCCCGGGAACGAGCGGTTTTCGAAGAAGTGGAGCAATAACACCTGGCGGTCCGCATCGGGCAGCTTGTCGAGAGCCGCGTCCAGATGGGGGATGGCGTCGCTCCACGCGGAGTCATCCGGCTGGGTTGCAGCGGGGAGTTGGAGGAGCTTGCGCCGCTGATGGGAGGTTTCCGCAGACATGGCATTGGACGATTCGTAGAGTGTGGCCCGGTGCAACCATGCCGGGAGCCGGTCGGGATTCTTCGCGAGTGCCGAGGCCTTTTGCGCCAGGGCACAGAGGATGTTTTGGCTGATTTCCTCGGCCATCTGGCGGTTTTGAGTGCGGCGCATGGCCGCATGAAAGACCAGGCCGAGGTAACGGTCCGCCAAGGCACGGAAGGCCATTTCATCGCGGTTGCCGGCGAAGGCTTTCAGGAGGGATTCATCGGTGTCCGTCATGCTTTTCACCCTATAACACGGTGCCGGGTGGGAATGTGGACAACTATTTTTCAGAAATCCTGAAATCAACCTGAAGTTTGCCGCGGGGCGATGGCATTGACCGCAGCGGCTTTTTCGCGCTGGGTTTTGCGGAAAAGGTAATGATTCTGGAGGCGCATCCAGTATTCCGGCTCGTTCCCGAAGTAGCGGCCCAGTTTCAGGCAGTGCTCCGGGGTGAGCAGTCGGCGGCTGGCGAGGATGTCATTCAATAGCTGTGGGCTGATGCGGATGTCCCTGGCCAGCTTGGCCTGGGACAGTCCGTGATCGTCGAGCAAGTCGCGGAGCATGGCTGCTGCGGTGTTGGTAAGCGGAATCCCTCTCGTTGGGTTGGTTTTCATGGCGGTCAATGGTAGTCGGTGATTTTTACGGCAAGCGCGTTGCCCTCGTTCCAGCGGAAGACGATACGCCACTGGCTGTTGATGCGGATGGAATGGAATCCCGCGAGGTCTCCGCTGAGCGCTTCCAGACGGTTCCCGGGCGGCTGACGCAGGTTTTCCAGGGCTTCCGCTGCGTGGATGGCGACGAGCTTATGATACGCGCGTTCTTGAATTTCGCGTGGAAGTTTGCGGGAGAAAATCAGATTGAAAATCTTCTCGCTCTCTTTGTCGCCGAAGCTCAAAATCATGTGAAAACCTTACTGGAATTAGCGTAGAACACAAGCAGGGTTACCAAATAAGCGCAGATTTCGTCGAATCTCCTTCCGGTTAATGGTTTCGGTTCACGAGCGCCATCCCCGTCTCTCAGGGCTTTGGCTGGCATCCGGGAATTCTTGGCTCTTTGCGGGGTGGCGCGCAAGGGATAGCGAAAGGGGGTGGCTCGAGGGTGCATTCACCGCAGCCCCGGAGGCAGGTGTTCGATGAGATACCGAATCATGAACATCCGCAGGTGGACCTCCGTGCCCTTGCCCTCACGCAGGCCGTGGTCGCGGTGGGGATAGGAAAATAGTCGAAACGTTTGCCCAGTTCGATGAGCCGGTCCACCAGTCCTTGGGTGATCGCCGGGCACGAGGACCGCCTGTTTCGGGACGGCCGAGGAATCGGACTGGATCTAGGCGATTCATTTGGTTGGTTGGGACTTTCCGGCTGATGCTGCCACGGTCAGCTCGTTGGTGGTGGAATCGGTCCGGACGAGCCCAATCGAGTTCGTGGCGGTCACTTTGACATCGTAGGTCCCCGCAGGCCGGCCGGCCAGCTTGTCTGCGGGTAGTTTCCAGGTGCCGTCCAGGTTATCGATACCTGAGTAGGTTTTTCCGGCGATTTCCGCAACCAGGTTTCCCGTTAGACTTCCCAAAGTGCCGGTGAGATCGGCGGGCTGGCCACTCCCTAAGGTGAGTTTGTTGACGGTGACATCCGGAGGCAACCGGTCACATTTGAAGTTGCCCAACTCGTAACCGATCTTGAAATTCCGTGCTTCGAGCACCTGCCGCACCCTGGGGATCAACCGGACGGCATTCCAATAATGAATATGATTGAGCACCGGATCGGGCAGCTTGAAACCCTCCAATTGGTCAAAGATTCCTGCCAGCTTGGCCAAGCCTTCGTCGTCTTCCAGCATGAAGAGCCCATGGGCGAAGATAAAGGTGGTTTGCGGGTGCGCCTTGGCAACCTCAATTGAATCTCTTGGCATCCATGTGGGTATGCATGTCCACCCGGGGCATGGCGGATGGCGGATAAATCACCTGCTGGTCGGCGGAGGCGGAAACCGTCAATGTCACCCACAGGCAAAGTGCCGTGCGGGTCGTTCGTTTTGTGTGCATGGGATGTTTTTCAATGTTCATTTGGCAAGCTTCATAGTATCACGGCTTCTTCATCTGCTGCAACCCCAACAACGCGCCCACTTCGCCCTTGAGCTTGACCTGCTGACAATACTCGGGGGTCTCAGGGGCCTGCGCGGGCACAGCCGGACGCTGACGCGCCTTGAACCTCGGCGCAGGCAGCCTGGGCATGGGGTTGTTCTTCCCACGATTGGGCACAGGCACCCGCTCCTCCACCACGCCATTAGCCGCCCTCGGCGACACGGCATCGCCCGATCTATAGTTGTGTATAACCACGACAAGCGCGACGGCTAGCAGGCCTCCCACAGCAAACAATGATTGCTGGTTCTTCACCTTGTCTCCCTTGCTTGTTTCATTCGGACATTATCTTGAGGATAAATCCAGAACTATCCGGTTATCCTCGGGAATGATTCGCAAACAGGATTCGGAAGCGTTTGAGAACACACCGTGGACCGCTGATATGGAATAAGGTGCGTTCCTAAACTCACTCAAGAGTGGGGAGTTCTTCGGCTCATGATTCGCTGGAATGAAGCCCGAGGCGGGTCTTGAGCTGGGAGAGTTTTAGCGCCGCATCGGCCCATTGGTCAACCAGTTTGCGGAAGCGCTTGAAATTCGCCACCTCCACCCGGAC
>JAPLUI010000150.1 GCA_026397725.1 Verrucomicrobiota bacterium
CCCAGCGGTGCTTGACCCAGCCGACAAACGCTTGGTGGGGCGAACGCAGTTGCAGGGGGTAGACGTCGGTGATCCGCTTGGCCACCAGCCCTTCGTAGAACGGACAGCCCCAGCGGGCGTTCCATTGCCGCAATTGCCCATAGAGTTCTTGCGGCGCGAGGGCCGCGGGCTCGTAACCCGGCACGCCATAAAGCGCCTCCGGCAAGGGCACCTGCCGCCAGTCATGTTCCGGGAAGGCCTGGGCCAGCAGTTCCTTGCGTGGTCCCCAAGGCTCCCCCACCCCACCCGGAACCGGGAGGTAATCGAACACCAGCAGGGTGCCTCGGCCCAGCCGATGGCGACGATCCAATGCCTCGCAGTCGAACCATTCGACCGCTCTGCCCTCGGCGATGAGCCCCACGGTGCGCAGGCGCTTCAAGGCGCGGCCAAACTCGGCGGCAATGCTCAACGGCTGACCGTGACGGTTGAACATCGACCCCGTGGGCGCATGCACCAGCGCCCGCCAGCCATTGTACTTGGGTTCGTACGACCACGGCCCCGGCTTGGGCGGCGCTAATTCCAACGGCCCACCGTTGAGCGGCCGGGCCGGATAGGTCGGCGGCTGCAGGACGGCAACCGAAACGAGGCTCATGCCCCCTCCTTGGGCCGAGCCTTGGTTTTGATCATGGCGATGATCGGGCAGAGCTGGTTGAGCGCCAGGTTTTGTTGTGGCGTCAGCGCCGTGTGCCGCACGGTGTGAAAGTCCGGCACCGGCTTAATGCCCTCCTTGACCTTCAACGCCTCGGCGGCGTGATACCGTGCAAACAACTGCTGGAGCTGGTCCAACAGCTCTTGGGCGTTGTCGGCCGGCAGCTTGTCACTGTCAATTTCCAGCGTGAACGCCTGCCGGAAGAACTGGGCCGTTTGTTCCCCCAGCAGGGGCAACAGCACGGCTTCGGATTCCAGCCGGCCATAACGATTGGGGAAGCTAATCAACACTTCCCCCGCCGGCGAGAGCACGTTGATGCTGCTGGCCACTTCCACCTTGCCGCTGGCTTGGGCGAAGTAGAAGGGCGTGGCCAGCGTTTTTAACTCGGCTTTATCCAGGGCGAGGACACCGTCCAGGGCCTCGATTTGGGCGGTACGCTCGATGATGCGGGTGGCCATCACGGCCAGTTGGCCGTTGGGATCGGGCAGCACCGGGTAGCTGGCCCGGGCCTCCTCCCTTTTCTTAGTCATCGTTCCGAAGCTGAGCTTGCGGAGCGATTCGGGTTGCGGCACGGGTTGAATCGATCGTGAGCTTTTGTCTTTGATTGCAGGCATAGTTCTCCTCTTTCGGGTTAAGGGTTGAGCCACAAAGGCCCGGCATCCGTGGGATGCCGGGCCCCTTGGCCACCGTAAGGAACAGGGAAATTTCCCCGTCAAGTATTTATAACGCAGAAACAGGGGCGATCGCGCGCCTAGCCTTGCCTCAGGGCTCGGCGGCGCCCTCGGCACGGCTTTTCACCCCACGGATCCCGGCGCAAGGCCGACCCCTTCGAAGCAATGGCCGGCGCGGTCGGCGGCGACTCAACTTTCCTCCTGGCTCGCCGGCGATCGCCGCCGGAAAACTCCTTCCCGGCGGCGACACCGACATTAAACGTCACCTGCAACCAAATGCCGGTTACAG
Organism: Verrucomicrobiota bacterium; assembly: GCA_026397725.1. Taxonomy (GTDB): domain Bacteria; phylum Verrucomicrobiota; class Verrucomicrobiia; order Verrucomicrobiales; family Akkermansiaceae; genus Luteolibacter. The sequence goes on from JAPLUI010000150.1 coordinate 1,649, forward strand.
GTTTTCCTGCAGGAACCGCTCCAGTTCCTTGCGCGGGATGCGGTGAGGACGCACCGCCTGGAGCGAGCGCAACAGGTTGCGATCTAACAGGCGATAAACCGATTTAGACGTCACCCCAAGCATGTCGGCCACCTCTTTTACCGAATAGGCTTGCCGATCCGGAGACAGAGATTTCTCGGAAATCTCCGCCAATAACTTCCGGTTTGTTTGCGAGCTACGATCGTTGTCTGACAAGGGTAGATGTTCATTTGCCTAAGAAAAGGGTCCAGGACCCTCTTTAACGGCTGCCAGTGATTACCCGCAGCACGCTCCACTCCTGCGGAGGAGTGTTCAAGCGAACCATCGAAGCCGCCGGCCTTCACGGAAAGGCAAGCCGGAACGTCTTCGCAACGCTGGAAGGCTCCATGACAGAACCTCAAACTTGAGCTCGATGAAGTTGTGGGTGTCAACCTTTCAAGCCGCCCAGCCACCGGAGAATCTCGTGGAAACGGGCGCGGCCAGCAAGTCAAATTCCGCACCGCAAATCAGCCGCACCAGGATCTTGACCCGGAGCGGTGTCACCCCAATTTGTCACCCTCGAGGGACAATTGGGGCTGACCACTCGAATCTCTGGGTAAACGAGATGCTCGACCTGCCCCCGCCGAGGAGCCCTGGGCGGCAACGGCTTCATTCTCGCCGGAGGTGGGAACGGCGGTTGAAAAGTGCGGCGGGCGTCATTCGTGTGACGGCGAGGGTGACTGTATGGCTGCGGCGCCTTAATGAAGGATGTACGCAGATATGGAAAACTGGAGTGAGATGCGAGGCGGGTGTGGGTGGAGTCGGGATCTTCGACGGCAGGAATATTTGCGTGCGAAGAGGGCATCGCTTCGAAGTTGTTTCCACACCACGAACGTTTTTTGTCCGTCAAATCTGATACTGCCTTTTGATACTACTTGCCTGTTTTTGGGTCTTTTTCGGTCCAAATGGGTGCCAAGAGCAAGGAATCGAAAGTGGAGCAAAGGCTTGTGAGTATTGATGATTCCTAG
>JAPLUI010000082.1 GCA_026397725.1 Verrucomicrobiota bacterium
CGCACCTGTGGTAACTCCACCGGCAAATGTCACCGCGGAAGCGACCAGCGCCGTCGGAGCACTGGTAATTTACGCCGCCGCCACCGCGACCGATGCGGTCGGCGTGACTGATCTGACGTATTCGCGCGAAAGCGGCACCACCTTCCCGTTAGGCACCACGATAGTAACGGTGACGGCCAAGGATGCCGCGAACAACTCCGGCACAGCCACCTTCACCGTGACCGTGGAAGACACCACCGCACCGGTGGTACCCCCACCGATCGATCTCACCGTGGAAGCGACCAGCGCCGTCGGAGCGTTGGTAATTTACGCCGCCGCCACCGCGACGGATGCGGTCGGCGTGACTAATCTGACGTATTCGCGCGAAAGCGGCACCGCCTTCCCGTTAGGCACCACGATAGTAACGGTGACGGCCAAGGATGCCGCCAACAACTCCGGCACGGCCACCTTCACCGTGACCGTGGCAGACACGACCGCACCGGTGGTGACCCCACCGGCCGATCTCACGGTGGAAGCGACCAGCGCCGCCGGGGCGATGGTGACTTACGCCGCTGCCACCGCGACCGACATCGTCGGCGTGACCGATCTGAGGTATTCGCGGGCCAGCGGCACCACCTTTCCACTGGGTGCCACCACGGTAACGGTAAGCGCCAAGGATGCTGCGCACAACTCCGGCACGGCAAGTTTCACCGTAACGGTGACCTCGCTGACGCCGTTGCAGAGTTGGCGCGAACAACACTTCGGTACCGTCGCAAACGCGGACGACGCCGCCGATGCTGCGGACCCGAACGACAACGGGATCACCAACCTCGTGGAATACGCGCTCGGCGGCGATCCGCTTGGCGGCACCACCGGCACGGCCATTCTGCCCCAACTCGGGCGAAGCGCGGACGATGCTTCGCAGATCAGTTTCGCCCGCTGCGTGAACCACACCGACCTGACGCTCACCGTGCAAGCTGCCGACTCGCCTGCTGGTCCGTGGACGGATCTCGCCCAAAGCACGGCGGGCGCACCGTTTGTGGTGCTGGCACCGGGAGCCGCCGCCCCCGAGACCGGCACCGGCGACACGCGCAACGTGACCGTGAGCGATCTCTATCCCGTGACAGATCCCGCCCATCCGCGGCGTTTCATGAAACTGCAAATCACGAATGTTGGAGAAAACTGATACTCAGCGGAAGATGCGGGTCATGCGCAGGGCAGGCCTGGGCTTGCCTGTGGTGGTGGTCCTGGCCGTCGGCCTGTGGTGGCGGTTGGGACTGCGGCCGGACTGGGTTGGGACCGGTCGCGAGGGTGGGCCGCCACCGGCTGCGGCACTTGTTTCCAGCGAAGTTGATTTGGCAGCGGTGCGGGTGGATGCCGGGGCGATCCCGGCGTCGCCCGGCAGGCAGACGGCGTTTCGGTTGCTGCTCGATGGCGACTCGGTGCAATTGATGGCGGTGGAGGAGTTGCAAGGGGATTTCCACCGGCGGCGGGGGCGGCTGGCGTGGTTGCCGGGAATGTTGTATTGCCGCTTGTTGGATGCGGAGCAGCGGGTGCTGGCCGAGGACACGCTGGCGGCCCCCGATCGTGCGTGTGTGGTGTTGGACCCGCAGGCAGCGGGTGCCGATGGCAGGCCGGTGGTCACCATGTTTTCGCCGTCCGGTCCGGTGGTGTTCCAGGTGCGCTTGCCGCATCTGGAAGCCGCCACGGAATTGCGGGTGTCCCGGCTCACCGGGCCGCGTCCCGCCGGGGCTCTTGCCGAACCGGTGGGGAAGCTGTTAGCCAGCATTGCCTTGCCCCAATGAAAACGGTTCCGGTGCTGTGTTGGCTGCTGTTGCCGGGCTTGCTGACCGGCCGCACTCTCGCGCAGGCGGCGGAGTTGTTTGGGGTGGAGGAGCACGGGACTCGTGCCCAGCGCCTCAACCTGGTCTTTCTATCGGAAGGCTATACCAGGGAGGAGTTGCCGAGGTTCGCCGACGATGTGGCCGCCGCCGTCACCTTTCTCTTTTCCAAGGAGCCGTGGCAGCGCTACCGGTCCTACTGCAACATCTATCGGATCGAGGTGGCATCCACCGAGAGCGGTTGTGACAATGGTGATACCGGCGGGCCTGGCGTCCAGCGCGACACCTACTTCGACACGGGTTTCAAAACGCCGGGGATCCCGCAGTCCCTGGAAGCCTCCGCAGTGGGAATGGGGCTGGCCTTTGCCTTGCTTAACAGCCAGGTGCCGGAATATGACATCCCCATCATCCTGGTGAATGATGCCAAGTATGGAGGTGCCGGCGACACCATCACGATTGTTTCCACGCATCCGTCGGGCAGTGCCATCGTCGAGCACGAACTCGGGCACTCCTTCGCGCTGCTGGCCGACGAGTATGCGGCGGATTATCCGGAATTCGACCCCTTCGAGGCACCTAACAACACGGCCCAAACCAACCGTGACCTGCTCCGGTGGAATTACTGGATCGATGACGACACCCCGGTCCCAACCCCGGAAACAGCGCTGTACGATGCGGCGGTGGGCTTGTTTGAAGGCTCGATGTACCATGCTTCCGGCTGGTATCGCCCCCATTACAATTCCGTGATGAGAAGCCTCAACCGCCCGTGCGGGGCGGTGAACCGGGAGCAATTCGTGTTGCGGTATTACGCGCGGCTCAGCCCGCTCGACGACTGGTTTCCCGCCACTGACATGCGCTGGGTGACCGCGCTGGAGATGCTCGAGTTCACGGTCACACCAAAGGTGCCGGATTGCGGCGAGGCCTTGCTCACCACCTGGAAAATCGATGCTGTGGAGCAGCTTGCCGCCAGTGGCAATGGTTTCACCACGGCGTCGGAAAACCTGGGCAACGGCGTGCATACCGTGACCGCCACCGTGCGGGATCCCACCGGCTTGGTGCGCCGGGATCCCGACGGGCTGCTGGAGGATTCCGTGACCTGGACGCTGGCTTTGAGCAACCAGCCGCCTAACAACCTCGGCGAGTGGCGCGATGCCTATGGCGATGACCTGGCCAACCCCGCCGGCGACGGCCTGCAAAACCTGATGAAGTATGCGCTCGGGTTGCTGCCGACCGCGCATGCCCAGCCGGAGGAATACCCTGCGGGGAGCCTGACCCATGAGGCAACGGGGAGCCATCTCACACTCACCGTACCCCGCCGCGCCAGACGTCCGGAACTGGCCTACCGCGTGGAAGTGAGCGACGACCTGGTGACGTGGCACAGCGGCTGGGGACACACGGTGGTGCTCCGGGATGACGAGTCGATGCTGGTGGTCCGCGATGCCACGCCCATGACCGGCGCGGCGCGGCGTTTCATCCGCTTGAAGGTCACGGCATCTTGAAGCCCCAGGACGGTTGAATCGTCTTTCCTAAAAATATTGCTGAAATTCGCGTTGTTTTGAACATTCCGCTTGTCATCGGCCACCCAATCCACAGAATCCGCCCCCGTTCAACCACCACGCACCCAATCCCCGCCATGATCCAGAAATTCGCCAACCGCTCCGCTCAAGTCACGGCTACGGTCGTCACCACCATCCTGCTTACCGCGCCCGCCTTGTTCGCCCAAGGCACCGGCAAAGCTCCTGTGAAAGAATCCATGCTGAAAGTTTGGGTCCTGGACGGTGGCTGGACGATGATCTTCATCTTTGCCGCCATCATCGGTTTCATCGCGCTGACCATTTACAACTTCATGACCCTGACCAAGGCCAAGTACTGCCCGTCCGATCTGCGGGCGGCCCTGACCGAACACATGCGCAACTGTCGCGTCCGCTCCGCCATCGAGCTGGCCGCCTCGCACCCGTCCTACCTGGGTCGGATGGTGGCCTATTCCCTCCCGAACATCGATGCCACCCAAACCGAAGACCTTGGCCGCGACCACGTCGAAGACGCCATGGCGGATTTCACCGTCAACGAAAACCGCAAGGTCATGACCTGGATCAATTTCCTCTCGGTCATCGCCCAGGCCTCCCCGATGTTGGGTCTGCTTGGCACCGTGATCGGGATGGTCGGGGCCTTCGGCACCCTCAAGGTTTCCGGTTCGGCCGACCCCAGCCTGCTGGCCGGTGACATCTCCGTCGCCTTGCTCACCACCCTGTGGGGACTGATCAACGCCATTCCGACCATCGTGGTTTTCTACATTCTCAAGAACCGTTTCAACAACCTTCAGGCCGAATGCGTTCACGCTTGCGAGGAGATGCTCAATACGGCGCTCGCCACGGTCAACGCCGACACCCTTTACGCCAAGATTCCCGAAGGTCTCGCCGTTTGAGGCCCTGGCCAGCGGCAGGACGCCACGCCGTTGGAGCCTGCGTCCCGCCGAACTCGCCTTGAACCCCCAACTCTCAAACTTCCATGTCTTCAAAACTCCGCTCCGCGACCCTTACGCCTGACGAAGATTGCACTCTCGACATGTCGCCGATGATCGACATGGTGTTCCTGTTGCTGCTCTTCTTCCTCGTCAACGCCACGGCCATCGTGGTCCGGACCGACCCGGCGGTCAGGCCGCCCGTTGCCTCGAAAGGCAAAGCGCAGGAAGACGGCCGGGGGCGCATCGTGGTCAACGTCCGCCCGGATGGCACCTATACTGCGGAGGACTTCGGTGTCATCCTTCCCGGCGAAGTGGAAATCGCCGACCTGGTGAAGAAGGAGAAAGCGAAAATCGACGTGCTCGGCGTCACGCCGAAACTCCACCTGCGCGGTGATAAGGACGTCCTCTTCAAATACAGTCGCACTGCGATCAAGGCCGCCGCGTCAGCCGGCGTGGATCAGGTCGTCTTCGCGGTTTTCCCCGCTGCCCCTACCGGTTGGAAAAAATAGTTCAAGCCTCCTCCCATCCATCCCATGGCCCGCCATAAAGAATACCTCGCCCTCGAGGACGAAACGCCAGCCTTGGACATCTCGTCCCTGATTGACGTCACTTTCCTCCTGCTCATCTATTTCCTCGTCACTTCGGCGGTCCAGATTCGCGAAACCGATTTGGGCATGAAGCTCCCGGCGGCCCTGCCGGGGGATGCGCAGCCGACCATCGTGCCGCTGTTCATCAAGATCGATGCCGGCGGCGTCATCTACACTGGGGTGGGGGCCTCCCAGCAGGTCTTGGACACGGACGCGAGTTCCCGCTCCTTGCCGATGCTCGCCGGCCAGCTCGACATGTATGCCAGTGCCGCCCGTTCCGCCAACAGCGAGCCGCTGGTCCAGCTTTGGGCAGACAGTGGGTCCACCGAACAACGGGTGATCGATGTGCTCAACGCGCTGGCTGCCCAGGGCATCCAATCCGTGACCTTCACCGACCTCGTTGACTGACCCAGCAACCGGAGATTCTCATTTTGTCCTAAGCAGTTTTCGCCGTCGGCCGTTCCCTGATGCGGGCGCTGCCCGGCGGTGCTTCTGGTCCGGACCCAGCCTCACCTGTCAACCTCAAGCCCCGAACTCCCATGAACATCACTCGCTGTGCCGCCTCCATCCTCGGAGGGTTCTTTGCCATTTCGATGATCTTCTCCAGCCCTGCGGCCGCGCAGGGGGATGATCTCGATACCATGCTCAACAAGTCCCTGCTCGCCATGAAGGTGGAAAAATGGGAGGAGGCCCTGGCGATCTTCAACCGGATCATTGATCGCTTCGGCAAGATCAATCCCCAACAGTTGTTCGGGGCGCAGTTCGGCGTCATCTATTACCGCAGGGGCATCTGCGAGTCAAAACTCAAACGGTGGCCCGAGGCCATGAAGTCGTTTGAAATCTGCTATCGCGATTTTCCCAACGCCGGCGCGAAGCCCGGCACCGGCAATATCTTTCACAAGCGGGCGCTCCTCCGCTGGGGCGAGGCCGCCATCGGCGCCGAAGACTGGGCGCTCGCCCTCCGCCAATTCAAGAAGTTCATCGAGGAGCGCGAAAAGACCGATGAATACTCCCAGGGCGCCTTCTATATCAATGTGTGCATTGCCTATTACAAACTCGGTAAAATCCGTGAGGGCAATGAAAACCTGGAAATCGCCATCAAGAACAAGGAGACTTTTCCCACCCCTGATGCCGGCATCCTGGCCGGCTTCCAAGCCCTCGTTGGTGCCGTCATCGAAAAAAGCAACGAACAGGCGCTGCTGGATTTCATTGCCAAGAACCGCGGCGACATCACCGTCGAACCCTTTGAAATGCATGACTTCTCGCGGCTCTTCATGAAGCTCGCGGCAGACGCCGTCTCCGCCGACATGTCGCGTGCGGCCATGGCCTTGTACCAGATGATTCCGGCCACCGAGGCGGCGATTGATGACACCCAGGTGCGGATCGATGCCCTCAGCCTGCGCCGACAAGTCAAGGATGGCGCACGCGTCATCTCCACCAAGCAGCTCGTCGAGAACCTCAAGAGCTTTGAAGCCGAGCGCCGCGCGTCGAAACCCACAGAAACCACCAAGCTCGCTGCCGCCGCCTTCATTCATGAGAAATACGGCAACGTCCGCGGGGCCTGGGCCGCCTACGAGCAACTCGAACTCTACTTCCCGAAATCCGACAAGCGCGAAGACAACCTCTACAACCTCGTGCGCACCAGTTCCGTGATCGGTGAAGTCATCAGCAGCGAGCGATACGGGCGCGAGTTCCTCAAGATCTTTCCGAATTCCGCCCACGTCCCTGCCGTTCGCCGCATGATGCTCTCCTCGCTCTTCTATGAGGGCGAATACGAAACCTGCATCGAGGTGGCCTCCTCCATGATTGACACTCTCGAAAAGGGTTCCAAGGAGCATGACATCTGCCTGCATGTGCTCGGCGGCTCCTACTATTACACCGGCAAGTTCGACCTCGCCCAACCACTGCTCGACCAGCATGCGGAAAAGTACCCGGAGAGCCAGTTCATCGAAGCCTCGCTCTACTTCCAGGCCTCCAATCTCTCCCGCCTCCAGTTCTGGTCGAAGTCCGCCACGCTGCTCGACGCCTTCTTCGTCAAATACCCGGATCCGAAAGGCAACATCTTTTTCCCCTTCGCCCTTTACGACCGTGCCAACTGCCATTACGCCGAGGACGAATACGATGCCGCCCTCGAAAAACTCACCCGGCTCAAGACGGAATTCCCCAACGCCGAAGTCATGGATATGGCCTTGAACCTCGAGGGCAACGTCCAGCAGTCCCTCAAGAATCGCGAAGCCGCCGAAAAAGACTACCTCGAGGCCCTCGCCCTCGCCGAAAAACGCGGCAACCCCAACGTCTCCGCCGAAGCCCTCTACTACCTCGTCGCCCTGCTCGGCGAAAAGAAAAAGGGCGACAAGGAACTCAATCCGCGCCTCAAGGACGCCGTCCCCTTCGCCGACAAGTTCTGGAAAGAACATGGCAAGGACTCCACCTACAAAACCCAGGTCGCCGTCGCTCAGGTCGCCGCGCTTGACTCGGTCGGACGCGGTGAGGAAGCCCTCAACCGCCTGCGCGATGTGATCAGCGAAATGTCCACCTCCGGCCAGACCGGCAGCCTCGAGGCCGCCGTCAACTCCTACACCGAAGCCTACCTCGGGGATGGAGCTGACGGCAAGCCCAAGCACACGCCCGAGGAACTCAAGGTGCATTACTATGATTTCCCCGGCATCCGCGCCAGTGACAAGGCGGCCCGCGCGCTCCTCCGCATCGCCATCATCGGCGTGTTTGAAGAAGTCGGCAGGAAAGCACAAGATGACGAGACGAAACAGAGCAAGGCCAATGCCATGATCAAGGTCCTCTTCCAGGAGCTTAAGACCGACTTCAAGCCCAAGGAACTCACCAACTTCATCCTGGTCAACCTCGGGGATTATCTCCGCAAAAACACCACCGCCGTGCGCGAAGCGCTGCCTTACTATGACGAAGCCATCAGCCGTCCCGATCAATCCTACCGCTTTGCCGCGCTCTTCGGCCGCGGCGACGTCTATGCCCGCTCCACCGTCCCCGCCGACCTCGACAAGGGCATCGTGGACTTCGAACGGGTGCTGGCCGACTCCACCGAAAAGGCCGAACGGGAAAGCGCCCTTTACCGCATGATCGAAGCGCAACTCGCCAAAGGCGATTTCGTCAAGGCGACCGACAACGCCAAGCTCTATCTGGATCGCGAGAAAACCGGCTTCAGCAAGTATTCACCGCAGGTTGGCTTCCTCCTGGCGCGATCCTATCAGGAACGTGGCGAGGTCAACGACGCCATTGCCGCGTATGTCAAGGTCTGGGGAGCCAACCAGGGCTTCATCAAAATCTCCGCCCCGGCCTTCCGGAATTGGATGGAGCTTTGCTGGCAGCGCAACCTGCCCGGCGACCCCGCCAGAAACGCGGAAGCCGACCGCCAGGGAGCCTACAACGGCGGTGCCAAGTTCATCGAGGCAACCAACCGCCCCGAGTTCCAAGCCAAGATGTCCGATGAGGACAAGGTGCTGTGGAAGGAAGTCGAACAGCTCGTCAAAAAGTTTGAATCGGACCCCAGCATCAAGTCCCTGGCCCAACAGAAAAAGGATCGGGACGCCGGTCGCGGTCCCAAGAAATAACCCGGCGCCACCCTCGAAGCTCACCCCCCCACCGTCATGAAAAAGTTCCTTTGCGTTGCACTCCTGCCCTGCTCCGCCCTGCTCACCACCGCCCAGGATGTGGCCAAACCCGTCAGTGCGGAAGCCCTCATGGTCATGGGGGAGGACGAAACCGTGCCCATCTGGATCGTCGCCGCCACCAAGACCGACGTCCGCTATATGGAATCCGCGATCGCCACCGATACCAAGGACATGAAGATCTCCAGGGCCAAGTCGATCTATCTGATGGAGCCCAAGGAATTCACCCAGGCGATCGATTTGTTCCAGGCTCGCAAGTATGCGGAGGCCAAACCGAAATTCGCAGCGCTCAAGGCCCGTTACAAGTTCATGGAAAGCATGCGCGGGAACCACTCCGTCCTCTCCGCGTTTTACGAACTGGAATGCCTGCGCAAACTGGGGGACTTGGAAGGCCTGGCCACCGGCCTGCGGAGATTCATCAAGGATCCGCTCGCCCGTGGGTATCAGTTGAAGCAGGTTGATATCTATGTGTTCTGGGATGCCGTGCGGACCAAGAGCTGGCAGCGCATCGATGCGCTCGCCAAGGAGCGCCGCGCCGAGCCCCTGCCGAATTTCCTCCGCGCCCAGGTCGCCTATTGCCATGGTCTGGCTCTCGAAGGTCTTGGCAAGCCCGGCCCGGCCCTCAACGCCTACAACATCGCCCTCACGGCGGATTCCGGCGCCTCGGAGGAAATCACCCGCCTCGCCGCCCTCAACATCATGCGCATCCACAAGGCGAACCCCGCCGTCCAGCTCGCCATCAAACTCTGGCGCACCCCGGATGAAAACAAGAACACCCAAGGCTACTTCCGCCTCCTTGAGGCAGCGTCCGTGGCCAGGCTCTATCAGTTGTTTCTGGGCTCGGGCACCGCGCTCCCCGCCGAGTTCAAGGACTTCCTCAAATATCAGGAAGGTGAAGCCGCCACCCCTGACAAGCCGGCCGACAAGCCCGACAAGCCCGACAAAGAGGAGGAATGATCCTCAGAGTCCCTTGAAGCCGTTGTATTCCTGATAGGTTCCGGTCGGCACCGCGACGGGCTGCCACTCCCGGTTGAGGCGGCGGTATTTGGTGATGAACTGGGTAGGGTCGGCCCAGTGGGTCGTGTCGGCGGGAACACTGGTGCGCTGCATGCCTATGTGGATGTCGTACCGAACTTCAAAGTGCAGGTGGGCCGGATACATCCCGCGGTTGCTGCCAAGGGTGCCCACCTGCTGGCCGCGCTTCACCGGCCGTCCCACCGTCGTCGTGATCGAGAGCAGGTGGCCATACAGGGCATCACAGAATTTCACCTCTCTGCTGGCCGGATCGCGGTAAGCATGGCGGACGATGACCACATTCCCCCAGCCATTCCTGACGTCGTAGGCAAAGGTGACGATCCCGTCACCCATGCTGTAAATGGGATCCCCGAGGTCGCTATCGCCGCCCGCCCGCCCGTTCCAATCCTCACCAAAATGCTGGGGCGAGCGGAGCCTCATGCCCCGTGCCTTGTAGTAGCCGGTGGCGTCCGGCTTGCCGACCGGGAAGTCAAAGCCATCCGCAAGATTCACCTTCACCACTCCCTCCGCCACGGCACAAGTCACCATCCCCGGCAACAGCAGGGCTCCCAGCAGTGCGAGCAACCGTGGCTTTGGCATCCTTTTGACAGTCATCCCCAAACCCCAACCATCACTTGCCGCGCCCCCCGCCGCAAGCGAAAAATATTGCCCTGACAATCAGGAAAACCGTGATTTCCGCGGCGGCCGGGATTGCCATCGCCCGGTTCCGCCCCGGCGAACTCACCACCCGCCAGACCAAGCTGCGGAAATGACGTGACACCGGCGCCATTGGGTGAAGAATCGCCCTGTGAGCATGTTCGATACCATCGGCAAAGACCCCGCCACCACCGGCCGCAAGGATAACACCCTGCGCAAGCTGGAACGCATGAACCGGGCGTTGCACCATGAGGAACCGGATCGCGTGCCGATCAGCGACTTTTTCTGGGGCGGCTTCACCGAGCGCTGGCGGCAGGAACTCGGCCTGCCGCCCGACGCCAACCCATACTATCACTACGACCTCGATTGGATCGTCACCGTGCCAAACTTCGACCCGTGGATCCGACCCTTCGAAACGCTCCGCGAATCCCCGGAGGAAGTCACCGTCAGGACCGGCTTCGGCGCGATCATGCACAAACATTTTTCCTTCCCGATGCCCGAGATGCAGGCCTGGGACACCGACACCTTCGAGAAACTCCAACACGCCGAGTTCGATCCGCCCGACGATCCGCGGCGCTTCTTCGCCGCCGGCGACAACCAGATCGCGGGAGTCGGCGACGGGTTCCAGCGCAACTCGCCAGCATGGCTCGAGACGGTCAAGTCCCTGTGGCCCGACTTCCCGGTCTATGGCAGCGTCATCGAAGTGAGCGAGTGCCTCACCCGCCTGATCGGCCAGGAACACGCCCTGCTGTGGATGGGCGAGCACCCCGCGGAAATGGGCGAGGTGATCAACCGCCTCGGCGCGTTCTATCTGACGCTCGCCAAGGCCGAAATCGCCGCCGGCGCCGGTCTGTTGGATGGCTTCGTGATCTGGGGCGACGTGGCCTACAAGAAATGCACCTTCATGTCGCCGGACTACTGGCGGGAGTACTTCAAGCCCTGGGTCGCGCGGATGGTCGAGGCCGCGCACGCCGCTGGCCTGCCGGTCATCTATCACGGCTGCGGCAACGTGAAGGCGATTTTCCAAGACTACCTCGAGATGGGCGTGGATGCCTACAACCCGCTCGAAGTGAAGGCGGGCATGGACGTGGTCGAGCTGCGCCGCCAGTACGGCCACGGCATCGGTTTCTGCGGCAACAGCGACATCCAGGTCTGGGAAACCGGCGACCGTGCGGCAATCAAACGCGAGGTGCTGCGCAAGCTCAATGCCGCCAAGGGCGGCGGCCTCATCTTCCAGTCCGATCACTCGGTTAGCAGCAGCGTCTCCGGGCCAACGTATGATTTCATCGTGAAGCTCGTCCGCGAGCATGGCCGCTACCCGTTGCAACTCGGTGAATTCGACGAAGCCCCTTGAAATTCCTCTCAACCCCCGCTCCAATCCAATGCAACGCTATGGCACGGTCATCGGCATCCATGCCGACAAAATCGACGAATACAAGCAACTCCACGCCGCCGTGTGGCCCGAGGTATTGCACATGATCGGGCAGTGCAACCTGCGGAATTATTCGATCTATCTGCGCCAGCTCGACGACGGCCGGCATTACCTCTTCAGCTATTTCGAATACACCGGCAGCGACTTTGCCGCCGACATGGCGACAATGGCCGCCGACCCCACGACCCAACGGTGGTGGGCCGTCTGCATGCCCTGCCAGCGACCGCTCGACACCCGCAGTCCGGAGGAATGGTGGGCCTCGATGGAGGAGGTGTTCCACTGCGACTGACGCCACAACATCATTGCATACCCCATGACCTCCATCGCCTCCAACCCGCTCCTCGGCGTGGCCCTGCACGCGGTGGGCGCCACTTTTGCCGCAACTTGTTACACGCCGGAAAAGCGGGTCAGGGGTTGGTCGTGGCAGACTTACTGGCTGACCCAGGCCTCGTTCTGCTGGTTCCTGCTGCCCCTGCTCGGCGCCTGGCTCACCATCCCCGAACTGGCCACGGTGCTGCGCGAGGCGCCCAGGCCGGCGATGCTGCACTCATTCCTGTTAGGAGCGGCCTATGGCATCGGCGGCACGGCCTTCGGGATTTCCATCCGCTACATCGGCTTCTCGCTCACCTATGCGATCGCGGTCGGTCTTTCGAGCGTGCTGGGCACCCTGATCCCGCCGCTGGTCAAGGGCCAACTCGGGGACACCCTCAGCAAGCCGGGCGCGGAGTGGATTGTGGCCGGCATCATCATCGGCACCATGGGCATCGCTGGCGCCGGTTGGGCCGGGCGCTTGAAGGAACGCGATCTCAGCACGCAGCAGCAGAGCGGCCAGTTCTCGCTGATGAAGGGCTTGCTGCTGTCGTTGCTGGCGGGCGTGCTGTCGGCGGTGTACGGCTTCGCGCTGGATGCGGGTGAGCCGATCGCCGACGTGGCCACCGCGCACGGGGCCGGCGTGTTCCGCGGCAACGTCGTTTACATTTTCTCCAACACCGGCGCCTTCGTCACCACCGCGTGCTATTGTCTCTATTTGCATGCCCGCCACCGGACCATCGGCGAACTGGTCGAGTTGCCCGCCGGCCAGCCGGTAGCGGCGCTGCCGGTCAACTTCCTGATGGCGGCCATCACCGGCCTGTTCTGGTATGGCCAGTTCTTTTTCTACAACCTAGGGCATGTGCGGATGGGGGCCTACAAGTTCACGAGTTGGGCCATTCACATGATCATGCTGGTATTGATCAGCAACCTGGTGGGCGTCGTGCTGCGCGAATGGCGCCAGTGCCGCCGCCTCACCCACCTGACCATCGCGCTTGCCTTCATTGTCCTCATCGCCGCCGTGCTGCTGCTCACCTATGGCAATTATCTCGGGGGCTGAGGTGTTCGCCAGTGGTGGCAGGGACTCAGCTCCGGGGCCTTGGGTGGGGGAATGGTTACTACTCAGGTATGGCAGAATCATTAATGGCAGAATCATTTCAGAATTGGAAAATGTCATTGGATCAACCCCAGTCTGTGCGCATCCGCACGCAGACAGGCCGACCAGTGATGAATCCCCCTCAAGACTCTTGAAAAATGATTCTGCCATCAATGATTCTGCCATGAATTCTTTGGAACCTGAGTAGTAACCAGGATCGAATCAGTGTTTGCAGTCGCCCGTTGTGCCTTCAGTGGTTGAAAGCAGGCGGTCAAAATCACTAACACGCATTTCTCCTGTTGACGGACTTTCTAACATTCATTACGACCATTGCCATGACCGACATACTGAACCACCAGACACGGTGCCAACAGATGGGTAAAGCTCCGGCAACGGGCCTGTCGCACTGCGCCCTTGCGGCCCTGGTGGTGCTCTTCGCGCTCCCGCTTCCCGCCGCCACCGTCACCCTCAATCCTGCTGCCGACGCCTTGGTCACCACCGGCCCGTCCGGCACGCTCAGCGGCAACAACTACGGTGGCGCCGGCGCGCTCGCTGTCGCCGCTGCGGGCCTGACCCAAGGGGAGTTCCAGAGCGTCCTGAAATTCGACCTTGCCGCTGCCCGCACTTCGTTTGACAGCCAATTCGGCGCGGGCCAGTGGACCATTCAGGCCGTCACCCTTGCGCTCACCGCCACTGCGGGTAGCACCTTCTTCAATTCCAGCGCCGCCGGCCGGTTCGGCATTTCCTGGATGCAAAGCGACTTCTGGACAGAGGGTACCGGCAAACCGAACGTCCCCACCACGAACGGCATCACCTTTGCGAGTCTGCCATCATTTGCCAGCGGCAGCGATGAAAGCCTCGGCACCTTCAGCTTCGCCGGCGGCACCAGCGGACTTGCCACCTACACCCTTGGTCTCACTCCCGGCTTGGTTGCCGACGTCTCGATGGGCAATCCCGTCAGCTTCCGGCTCGTTGCCGCCGACAGTGCGGTCAGCTACCTCTGCTACTCGGCTAACAATCCCACGACCTCGGTTCGCCCGCTGCTGTCTATCGTCGCCGTGCCCGAGCCGCACGCATGCTCCCTGCTCATGGCCGCTGCCATGTTCCTTTGCAGTATGAGATTCCGCCACCGCAAGCAGCCGGGGTGACGCAGCAACACCAGGGACGGAACGTGCGAACGTTGACCATGCGAAGGTTCCTGGGATGTTAGCAAGAACCCATCCGGCGCCGCCGGGCACTTCGGCGTTTCCTGAATGCCGCGCGTCTCCCGAATCAATCAATCATTTGAAAGGTTCTTCTTCAGGGGCAACGGGGTTGGCGACGATCACCTTGGTCTTGGCCCACTCGTCACCGAGGCGGCGACCGCGCTCGGGTTTGTCCTCGCGGGTGAGCAGGACGAACAACTCGACAAACCCAAACAAGGGAATGGCGAGCACCGCATTGCGGATCAGGCCGGGTTCCCAGTTGCCGGCGAGGGACTGGCCGTCCAGCGTCACCGCCTGGAGGTGCATGGCTTTCTTGCCGACGCTCTGGCCACCGAGGAAAGGCAGGGCATCGCGGGTGACCAGATAGGCCAGGGCGATGAGCCAGGGAATGCTGGTTCCGAAAACGCCGGGCAACAGCAGCCAGGCGGCGATTAGCAGGCCCAGCGCCAGTACGAGATCGATTGCCGCAGCGATGATGCGGGGGTTGAGGGGCGCGATGGCACCGCCGGGAGACGGGTCGATGGCCGGTTCCGCTGCCACCCGGATCTTGACTTTGATGCCGTCCCCCGGCGGCGGGGAAGCGGTTGGGGAGGTGTCGGAAGGGGAACCCAAGGATGGCTGGGGTGGGATGTATTTGGGCAGGTCCGGGGGCGGCGGAGTCGGACTGGAGGGGGTGGCTGAGGCGTTGTCCATGGGAGCGGCCCTGCTGATAACACCCCAGCGGCCAAAGTCCAGTCTGATTCCCGAGGAATTTGTTTGAGGCGGCATGCAGGAGGTACGCCACCGCCTCATTGCCGAACGCCGCATCACTCGTGCCGACTGGCCGCTCCGGCAGCAGGAGCTGTACGCATGAGCACGTTGACCAGGCAGTGCAGGCAACCGAAGTGGCGATAGACGCTGGTGCAATCCACGGGGCGCACCGCGTAGCCAAGGCTCACCCACACCGCACGCGCGGCGGCATTGAGCGGCTCGACGCCGCGATAGAACGGGAGATAGACGCAACGCCGGCTGCCGCGCTGGTCAATCAACACGTTGGCATACGTTAGATAGGTTCTGCCATCGCGTGCCGGGACGACCGGGAGTCGCAGCACCCGGTAACCCGCAACTGCGCATTGCCCGGCCACCGCATCGAACAGGTGTTGGGTTTCCGGAGTGAAGTCAGCACCACCGGGCAGGTCCATGAAACCATCCGCTGCGGCGGCGGCATCGTCCGTAGCCGCGGCAGGGACGTATTTCCTGCCGAGGCTCGGATCGCCGACCAGCACCGTGCGCTGGCCCACTGCCACCATGAACATGCCGGCGTGATGGTCGGGCGCTTCGTCTAGCAAGATGACGCGGCGCTTGAGGTCGGCGGCCAGAATCTGCAGCAGTTCCCCGCGACTGCCGACCGTGTGCTGGATGTTCCGCGGCAGGATCCGCGACACGACGAATACATTCTCAGCGTCAGCCAGAAAATCGCCGCCGTCAAAATAGAGTTCACTGCGTCGCGCCCGCAGCGAGGACGGCAGGGCCGCGGCGAGGTCATTGCCGACCCGCTCGTCGCCGGCCCGTGCCGGCCAGATGGCCTCGGCGGCCTCGCCCCGCGGACTCAGCAGCGTGGTTAGAGCGCCGCCGGAGGCCGGGGCCAAGGCCACCCAGCGATCCCGCGACCAGGTGGTCAGCGGATGGTGAACCACGAGTGGCGTGAGATGGCACCCGAGCGGGCCAAGCACGCCGCATAGTTCGTCGAAGGCGGCTTGGCTGGGACAGACGACATGTACGGTGACGTCGCTCTCGAGGGCAGTTAGGAAGTCGCGGTAAACCGGGACCACGACGTTCATGGCCGACGGCTCGAAATGGATCACCAGTTCGCTGAGTTGGCCGTCACACTCCGAGAGGATCGGTCCGGAAGGCGGCGGCGTTCGGCTGCCGCCGCCACCGCCACCGCCGCCGGAGATTGATAGAACGGCGGCTCCGAGCAGCAGTCCGAGTGCCGCCCCCACGCCGGTTTGCCAACGCCACATGGTTTGCCTCCGGTTAGTTGGCCGATGCGGTTTGCGCCACCGGCACGGTGGTGGCGAAGTTCAGCGCGACGATGCCGGACTGCGGTGCTCCGGGGAGCAGCAGCACGGGACCGGCCGCCGTCGCCGGTGCTGGCGCCGGGGTGGTCTCCTCTAGCGAAACCGCGACAGTGCTGTTAGGCGGCAGCTTGGCGGGGACGGCAAGCGTGAGCACCTTGGTTTCGTTAGGCTGCAATACCAGGGTCGGGTTGTGCTGCCACAACGATGTTGGCAGGCGCAGCACTCGCGACCAGGTGTCCGCCGGTGAGGAGGCGGTCATGGCGATGCGGACGGCGGCAGTGGCGGTTTCGTCCGTGGTGTTGACCGCCGTGAGTTCAAACGTCGGCTCCTCGCCGGCGTTGAAAGTTCGGCCATCTGTCGTTGTCAGGGTCATCTCGATGCCGTGGGCGACCAGCTTGGGCTTCGTGATCTGGGTGGCGGCTTGCTCGCCGTCGTTGCCCGCATTCAGCACTCCCGACCAGAAGGTCATCACGGTGAGGGAGGCGGTGGCGAGGGCGGCTGTTGCTATAGTCATGAGGTCTTTCGTTTTCATAATATCTGTCGATTGGGTGGTGGTTGCTGGTGATGCCCAACTCGTGGCTGAGCAAGCAAAGTGTAACACCGCGTGCCCGGGCGTAAGTAACGGCCGTGTAAAATCCACTCCCCCGCTTTGCGCCGTGCAACCGGTAGGGCGGCACGGCTGCGGGCCGCCCACATCGCCGCCCGCCCGGGCGGGGTGAAGGCGCGGTGGATGGACGGCATGGGAGCTGTGGTTGCAGTCACCGGCGGGCTGAAGTCCGCGCTCCGTTTCGAGAAATGCGCTTCTGCGGAAATGCCCGCATTGAAGCTGCTGTTCCCGGCCATGGCGAAGGTTACCGACGCTTCATGGCCGATCACGCCCGCAAGCTCAGAACCAGCTACCCCTGCCTGCTGCGGCCCTATCATGAACTCAAGGCCCTGTTCAGTCCCACCCTCGATGCGATGTGCGAAGTGTCAAGTGGGCTCCTGATTGTTTGTCTGACCCATAGTGCGACCCATAGTGCGACCCTGACCTCCCTTGGCGAGGCGATGGAGCGCTGGCTTCAAGGAGCGTGGGCGTCTCGCCCACATTGGCCAATGAGTGGCGAAAGCGCGTGCTACGTCACCTTGCTTTCGCTTGCCATTGGCGGCGGGCGAGCCGCCCTCGCTCCTTGAAAAGCACCGCACTCATCGGCCCCATCATCCTCCCCTTCCGGTTCCACCCGTTCACGCTCACGAAATCGCCCGCCGCTGTGCCGCCGCCTGCGCCACTGTCACTCGCCATGAACCACCCCCTCGCTCCCATCCTGGGCCTCGCCTTGCTCATGCTCCCGGCGGCCGCCCGCGCGGCGCGGATGCCACCGCCGAAGGCTGGCGCATCACAACAGTGAGAACGGGCGGGACGGTCAGTGATGACGTCAAGCAGCGTTCTGATTGCTTCTCTGACACCTAATCTCCGGCTTCAAGGAGCGTGGGCGTCTCGCCCACATTGGCCAATGAGTGGCGAAAACGCGTGCTACGTCACCTTGCTTTCGCTTGCCATTGGCGGCGGGCGAGCCGCCCTCGCTCCTTGAAAAGCAGCCCCGGGCGCAATGTCTTGGCAGACCTCAACCATCGGCCCATCATCCTCCCCTTCAGGTTCCACCCGTTCACGCTCACGAAATCGCCCGCCGCTGTGCCGCCGCCTTCCCCTCTGTCACTCGCCATGAACGATTGAGTCCACCGCACCACGAACGGGGACGTGGAATTCAAAGAAGGACGTTAACGAGCGGCTCGGTGTGACGCCTTGTTCGATATCTTGGAGGCTATATGATCGGATGCGGATTGGAGGCGGTGAATCAATTTCCTTCCGCAACCATGTCTAACTATACATTCATACATACTCGGCGGCATTCCGATGATGGTCTGAATGTCATTCATCAGCTTTCCGGTATTCCTGTAAAATTCTTCAAACTCAGATTTAAGGAAGGAAGGAATGGGCTTCTTGCCAGAATCAATGTGGTTCGTATCGTAATCAAGGTGCGAAACCAGCTGATTCCTAGGATCAGTAAAGTTGTAAGCTCTTGTTTTTATGTCCTGCAACCGCAGGTGTAATTCGTCTGCTTCTGGGTGTCCATCCGATTTGAGAACGGCAATAAGCGTGAAAATAGTGAGATTGGACTTCTTTCCTGTCGTCTCTGGATCCAGCAATCTAGATACTGCTACCGAAATATAATTTAGATAAATTATGTATAAATCGCCAAAAAACGCAGAATCTGAATCCGATAAAAGCTGTCGTGTGGCGGAATCACCTCGATACAAACGTTCGTAGGTAGAGTATGCGGAGTTGAGTTCTACGATTTCGTTATCCAAAACTGCTATCAAGGATTCGGCGTCCATAGTGGTGCTCATTTGTTTATCAGACTTTTGTTCACCACCCGGTCGGTTTTGGGGGCAGCACAACGACCCGGAAGGGTGGAGTTCGGCGACGGTCGGTCATGGCGGGACGATAGCCCCATCATGCTGGCGAACCAAGCAAAACATTCCGGAATTTCATCGGCGGCACAATAGATGCCACGCGCAGATTGCTGAACCTCCCCGAATCAATCTGCCGTGCGCGAGTGAGCCCAGCGAAAGGGTTGAGCGGTAATGTCTTGGTTTTGGGTGGGCATCGGACATCATTCGGCGGTTCCGCTTCCGCCCATTAACGATCATGAAAACGCCCGCCTCTGTTCCGCCGTCTTCCCCACTGTCATTCGCCATGAGAAACAATCTCGCTCGCGCCCTGGGCCTCGCTTTGCTCCTGCTCCCGACTGCCGCCCGCGCGGCGGACCCGGTGGTCTCCAACCTCAGCGCCGCCCAACGCGCCGGGACGAAGCTGGTGGACATCACCTACAACGTGACGGCGGATACGCCGACGGTGATTGTCTCGCTGGAGATTTCCAGCGATGGCGGGACCACCTTCAGCGTCCCGGCCAACACCGTGAGCGGGGCGATCGGGACCGGGGTGGGAACCGGCACTGGCAAAACCATCACCTGGGACGCCGGCGCGGACTGGAGCGGCCAATACAGTACGCAGATGCGGTTCAAGGTGACGGCGACCGATACTCCGGTCGGCTTTTCCCTCATCCCCGCCGGGGCCTTCACGATGGGGGACTCGTTGGATGGTGAATCCAGTGCCCTGCCGACCCGGACAGTGACCTTGAGTGCCTTTTACATGGGTCGGCAAGAAGTGACCAAGGCGGAGTGGGACGCGGTGAGAACGTGGGCGGTCAGCCACGGCTACACGGATTTGGCGACTGGTGCTGGCAAGGCGGGCAATCACCCGGTGCAAACCGTATCCTGGTGGGATGTGATCAAATGGTGCAATGCCCGGAGCGAGCTAGATGAACTCACGCCCTACTACACGGTGAGCGGAGCAGTCATGAAAACCGGCACCACCGTGCCGACCGTTAACTGGGCCGCCAATGGCTACCGCCTGCCGACGGAAGCCGAGTGGGAAAAGGCGGCACGAGGCGGTCTCAGCGGGAAACGCTTCCCCTGGGGTGACACCATCTCTCACACCCAAGCGAATTTCCAAAATATCGGTGGCGAGACCTATCAGACCGAAACCACGGGTTATCATCCGACTTACGCCACGGGCGGCTATCCCTACACCTCGCCGACGGGGAGTTTCGCGGCGAACGGCTATAGGCTGTATGACATGGCGGGAAACGTTAAGGAGTGGTGCTGGGACTGGCATGGCACTTACGCTTCCGGCGCACAGGTCGACCCGCGTGGTGCGGCTTCGGGCTTGGGCCGGGTGGCCCGGGGGGGGGCGATTGGTACGGCTACGCGAGCAACTGCCGCGTGGCTCAACGCTACGACTCCATCCCGGACGGCTCCGACATCGACATGGGGTTCCGCCTTGCCCGCAGTTCAGGCTCAGTCAGTGGCACTGGCTTTGTCGTGACGTCCAATGTGGTGGTGGACATCCGCGCCAAGGTGACCATCTCCACCACCGCCGAGCACGGCACGGTGACCGGTGCGGGTGACTACACGCCCGGCAGCACCGCCACTCTCACCGCCACCGCCGCACCGGGCTATGTATTCACCACTTGGTCCGGCGATGCCAGCGGCACGACGAATCCGCTCAGCCTGGTCATGGACAGCGCCAAGACCGTCACCGCCAAGTTTGCCCCGGACACCACCGACGGCGATGGCGACGGCCTGAGCGCCTGCCTCGAAGCGGTCGTTTACGGCACCGACCCCGCGCTCTCGGACACGGATGGCGACGGTCTAACCGACGGGTGGGAAATCGGACTTGGCCGCTTCTCTACCATTGCCGGATCCTTCACCTGGGCGCAAGCCCACGCCGATGCCCACGCACGCGGCGGCGAACTCGCGTGTTTCCCCACCGCTGACCGCTGGAACCGTGCCATGGAATCGCTGGGTGCCAACGCGCTCGACAGTTATACCGGCCTCTGGATCGGCGCGAGCGATGCAACGACGGAAGGCACTTGGACCTGGGTGAACGGCGAGCCCTTCTCTTTCACCCAATGGGCGACCAGCAGGCCGAGCACCACGCCCGGCAACACCTTGGACGATGTCGAGGTGAGCGGCGGGGGCGGCGCGGAAATCGGCAAGTGGTATGACCGCAGCGCCACCACCATCCGCGACGGCTACATCCTTGAAACCGGCTATGCCACCGATCCGCTTGTGGCGGACGCGGACGGCGACGGCCTCAACGACGGCGCGGAACAAGCCGCTGGCTCGAATCCGTTCATGGCCGACACCGATGGTGATGGTCTAACCGACGCACAGGAGGTCAACCTCACCCACACCAATCCCAAACTCGCCGACAGCAATGGCAACGGCACCAGCGACGCCCAGGAAGATCCGGATGGCGACGGCTTGACCAACCTCGCCGAGGTCACCCAATACGGCACGGACCCGTTGAATGCTGACACAGACGGCGATGGTGTCAATGACGGCGCGGAGATCTACTATGCGGGTAGTTTCTACCAACTCGTGCCAGGCTCGTTCACCTATCCGCAGGCCGTGGCCGATGCCGCTACCAAACGTGGAAGGGTCGCGAGTTTCCCGAATGCCACCGATTACTCGCGGATGGCTGCCAAGGCCCGCCAGATGACCCAGGGCTACCTGTGGCTCGGCTTGTCCGATGCCGCGTCCGAAGGCACTTGGCTGTGGAGCAACGGCACCACCGCGACTTACAACCGTTGGCTGACAGGCCAACCCAATGGCGGCGCAACCGAGAATCAAGTCGTCATCATGGAAAACTCCATGCAGTGGGCGGATGCGGCGGAGGATTTTGTTACTGCCGGATATATCTTCGAGCGGGTCGGCCTCGATCCGCTCGCGGCGGACACCGACGCCGACGGCTTGACCGATGGGCAGGAACTCACCACCACCCACACCAGCCCGGTGCTGGACGACACCGATGGCGACGGGCTGCTGGATGGCGCGGAAGTCAACACCTACCACTCCAACCCGCTCCTGGTGGACACCGACGGCGACGGCCTCAGCGACCGCATTGAAGTCGAGGTCTATCACACCAATCCTTCCCTCAAGGACAGCGACGGTGACGGCTTCGACGATTTGTTCGAGGTCAACACCGGCTTCGACCCCGCGCTGGCCAGCAGCACGCCGGACGCGCTCTCGACCATCCGCACCGCCGTCGAGTTCCGCTTCAACGCCGCCACCGGCGTGAGCTACCGGATCGAGGCCTCGACGGACTTCGACCAATGGGACACCATCGAAACCGACATCATCGGTCAGAGCGCGGTCGTCACCCGCTTCTACTCCACTGAGAACATGCCGCAGCGGTATTTCCGGGTGCGCCGGAATTGAGAGAGCAGCGGGGGGCATGGAGAGGCGGTTGCCGCTGAGGATTTTGCACTTCCATCCGGCGAATCTCGTGCTATCGCATGCATCCATGCAAAGCCTGTGCGATCCAATTCCCAAACTCTCCACCGCTGAAAAGCTGGTGACAATGGAGGCCACTTATGGAGGAGCTTGCACGAGACGTTTGAGGAATCCGCACCTCCCGCTTGGCATCGTGAACTTCTGGAACAACGGATGGACCTGATCCAATCCGGACCGGCGATCTATCAGGACTGGCGCCAAGTCGAAAATGAACTGAGAGCACGAACGGCGTGATGGTTTCCCGGTCCCAAAATTGATGGCTGCGGGTGATCATCAAGGTGATCGTGGCGGTGGTGGGCGGACAGCCACCGAAGCATTTTGAGAGGACTCTCCAAACGCAGCCGCTTCAGCCCTTTCTCCAGTCCACCCCCGGCATGATTCGGTGCATGAACTCGTCGAACAGGGGTACTGTGAAAGCGGTATCCCCATGGCTCGGACTCCAAATCATCCCTTTGCCGATCAACTGGTTTCGAGTCGGTCCCAGGGCCGTTACCTCGCGCGTCAATTGCTCGGCAATGTCGCCGGAGCGGTGCGGGCCGGGACCCAGTTCGGCCATCGCCCGCAGATATCGTTTCTCCAACGGGGTCAACCGATCGAAGCGAACGCGAAAGAAACTTTCATCGAGTGCGGCAACGGCACAGGTCGAGGCCAGTTCGACGTCTTGCAGCGTGATGGGAGACGCCGCTGCCGTGTCCCAGGCGTGCTTCCCCCATTCCTGCAAGAAGTAGGGATAGCCATGCGTCTTTTGGACGATGCGTTCCAAAGCCTCTTCGTCCACTGTCACGCCTTCCGCTGCCGCAGGCTTGGTGATCGCCGTTCGCGCAGCCGGTGGCGGGAGCGGACCGATCTCCGGAAAATCGAAGAGGCGTTCGGCATAGGATTTCGCCCGGCCCATCCGGCCCCGCAACTGCGGCAGTCCCGCACCGACCACCACCACCGGCAAACGGCGCTGGGCGGCGCGATGCAACGCCGTAATGAGCGCCGCCAGTTCGTCTCCCTCGACGTATTGTAGCTCGTCAACGAACATCGCCAACGCCGTGGCGGCTTTCTGCGCGGCCGCGCCAGCCGCTTCCAGCAACGCCTGCAAATCGTGCTCCAGATCCCCGTTGTCAGCCAACCCCGGCTCCGGGTCAAAGTCAAAGCCCACCTCGATGTCCTGATACTTCACCTTTAACGACTTGGCAAAACCCGCCAGCCCGCGCAGAGCACGCTGTGCCAGATCCCTGGCTTGTTCGTTCCGCGACAGCCGCAACAATGCCTGGCGCAATTGCGGGGCCAAAATGGCCGGCAGCGACCGGCTCTCGGGGGCCTCCACCCGCAAGGTGTGGATCCCCGCCGCTTCCGCATCTTCCCTCATGCGGTCGAGCAACACCGTTTTGCCAACCCCCCGCAGACCGACCATCAAGATGCTCTTCGCAGGCCTGCCAAGTCGCGTTCGTGCCAATGCGACACGAACGGATTCGCGCAGTTCATCGCGGCCTGCCAACTCGGGCGGTGGCGTGCCGGCACCGGGTGCAAAGGGGTTGGTTACTGGGTCCATGCGGCTACTTTATATGAAGTTTGCCCGAATTGCAAAAGTTTTGTAATTTTCCTAATTTCCATCAAATGGATGGGCTTTGCGGGATGTCGAAACTTTCCGGCAAGGCGAGGAGGATCCATATCTCGCTGCCCGAGCGGCTGCTGGTGCAGATCGATTCGTTCGCCGCCCGCCAAGGTGAATCACGCTCGGGCTTGCTGGCGCACGCCGCCTTGGAGTACGTGGCTGCACACGACGCACGATAAAGCAACCAGCCGGTTTGGGTTGCTGTCGCTGGCGGATCCCGGACGAAATGAGCACGGCGGGGGAGAGGCAGGAGTGACGATTTTGGCAGAATCTCCTTGCGATGACAGCAGGGAGGTGGTTGATTCCGCCAATGAAAGTGGCCACCAGCACGCTCCGCCAGTTGAAATGAGTTTGCTCTTGAAGTTGCTCCCCTCTGTTCCTCCCTCCGCCGCTCGCTGACCTCCCTTGGCGAGGCGATGGAGCGCCGGCTTCAAGGAGCGTGGGCGTCTCGCCCACATTGGCCAATGAGTGGCGAAAGCGCGTGCTACGTCACCTTGCTTTCGCTTGCCATTGGCGGCGGGCGAGCCGCCCTCGCTCCTTGCAAAGCAGCCCCGGGCGCAATGTCTTGGCAGGCCGCACTCATCGGCCCATCATCCTCCCCTTCAGGTTCCACCCGTTCGCGCTCACGAACCCCCCCGCCGCTGTGCCGCCGCCTTCCCCTCTGTCACTCGCCATGAACCACCCCCTCGCTCCCATCCTGGGCCTCGCCTTGCTCATGCTCCCGGCGGCCGCCCGCGCGGCGCGGATGCCGCCGCCGAAGGCTGGCGCATCACAACAGGGAGAACGGGCGGGACGGTCGGTGATGACGTCAAGCAGCGTTCTGATTGCTTCTCTGACACCTAATCTTGGGCGCAGTGGTTGCCATGTGTTTGGTGGGGAATGCGGTGATGGCCCAGCAGGCCGGGGCAGGCAAGCCGCGGCAGGAGTTCAAGGGACCGGTGAAGGTTTTCATCCTTGCCGGGCAGTCGAACATGGAAGAGCATGCCGGGGTGAACACGCTCGACCGGCTGGGTGAGCACCCGCCTCATGGATATCTGTTGAAGAGGATCAAGCAAGACGACGGCTCAATCGTTGTGCGCGATGATGTGTTTGTCTCTTATCAGGGAAGCGCCAGGGTTTACTGCCTGGGGGGTTACCGCCTGGCCGAGGCGATGAAGCCGTTGTTGACGACCACGGCCGTAACCGTTCAGCATACTGAAGGATGATCTCAGGGGGATATTGCACATGTAGTCAGGCTCTCAATAAAACGACCACACATTATGAAGAGAAGTTTCATCGAAGGGATGCTGATTATGGAGTATGATCAACCGCATCAACCAGAACAACCGTCGGCCGGAAGATGCCCCTCTGCCTTTGAAGAATCTCACCAAAGAGGAGCAGTCGCTGATCAGGAAACATTATCCCGCGCTTTTCTAACTGCGACGCCGCTCCGGAATCCAAAATCCCAATGAAATGAACCAAGAGCTACCAACTAACATGTTTGAGAAAATGAAGAACCTGTTTGTTTCCCGTCCGATTCTCACCGCGCTGTGGCTGACCTTGTTGCTGATGCTGCCCGCATGGGTCCAAGCCGCGCCGCCGGACCTCACTGCGGCGGGCGTGATCGCCACGATCGACCGCGCCTCCACCTATAATCTCGGGCCCACCGGGTTGCGCGGCTGGATCCATATCTCCAGCGGCAGTGTGGGCGCTGATGGATTGATCACCGGCGAGAGCCGCCAGATCCTGGTCACCATAGTCGGCACGGGCACGCCTGCCGCAGGCGTGCTGGCCGTCGATGACGTGATCCTCGGGGTGAGCTGGGGAACCGGCAGCGATCCGGTGCCGCTGTTCACCAGCGATGCGCGCAAGAGTTTCGGCTGGGCGATCGGCGAGGCCGAAAAGACCGCCAACAGCGGCATCCT
Source organism: Verrucomicrobiota bacterium (assembly GCA_026397725.1). Taxonomy (GTDB): domain Bacteria; phylum Verrucomicrobiota; class Verrucomicrobiia; order Verrucomicrobiales; family Akkermansiaceae; genus Luteolibacter. Next base: position 25,691 of record JAPLUI010000082.1, read on the forward strand.
GAGGCTCAAACGCTGGCGCGGCGGGGTCACCGCGGATGTTTCCATCACCCTGCCGGTGATGGGGTCATACACCGATACCGCCCCCAATTCATGCCCGAAATCCGCGCTGATCCTGGCCAACGCCCGCACGTCCATGGTCAGCCAACTCCTCGCCAACCCGTCGTTCCTGACCAACGACTACGCCGGCGCCATCAAGGGCTTGGCTTTGTTAGCCGGGGTGGCGCCGGGCGATCCCAATTACGCCACGGTGCAAACCCGCTTGCAGACCTATGCCCGTGCGCTGGCGGCCACCCCTCCAAATCCAGCGGGCCTCTATGTCTGGGACTGGGGCTACATCGGCGTGTTTCTCGGCGAGTATTACCTGAGCACCAACGACGCCAACGTGGTGACCGGCATCAACCATTACACCGTCGCCCTCGCCAAGGTCCAGAGCCGATACGGCACTTACGGTCACGGCGGTTCGCTCTTGAAAGCCGACGGCACTCTGCACGGCACGATCCCGCCGTATGGCCCGGTCAATCAGGCCGGCATTCCCGCCAACATCGCCATCGTCATAGGCAGGAAAGCATTGGTGGCGGCTGGCCAGGCGATCGATCCGGAGATCGACCCGGCGATCCAGCGCGGCTCGGATTTCTTCGCCTGGTATGCCAACAAGGGGCCGATTCCCTACGGCGAACATGAGCCCTTCATGGAGGGCCACTCACCGAATGGCAAGGATGCGTTGTGCGCCGTGCTCTTCGGCTTGCAGGACAAGCGCCTCACGGAAACCGAGTACTTCGCCCGCATGACCACCGCGGGTTTCAACGGCCGCGAATACGGTCATACCGGTCAGGGCTTCAGCTACCTGTGGGGGGCCATGGGCGCCAACATGGGCGGCGCGTTGGCCGTGGCGGAATACTTGAAACCCGTGCGCTGGCACCTCGATCTGGAACGCCGCAGCGATGGCTCGTTTGTCTATGACGGTGGCGAGCAATACGGCGCGGGCACGACCGCCGACGGCACCTATCTGGGAGCGAGCGGCTACTATGACATCAACCCCACGGCCAGTTATATCCTCACCTATGCCCTGCCGCTGCAGCGACTCTGTATCACCGGCAAAAACGCCATCCCCGCCAACTCGCTCGACGCTTCCAAGGTGGCCAACGCGATTGCCGCCGCGACCTTCAATCTGGATTGCCCCGGCTTCACCACCACCCGGTTGATCGCCGCCTTGAGCGAGTTTGATCCGGTGGTGCGCAACTACGCCGCCATCGAACTGGCCAAGCGCTCCCTGACCACCGCGGAAGTCAACACCTTGCTCGCCATGGTCAATGACACCAATGCCAACGCCCGCCAGGGTGCCTGCCAAACCCTGGGAATCCTCAAAAATGCCACCGCCCTGCCATTGATCACCCAACGGCTCTCCGACCCTGATTCGTGGGTGCGCGCCAAAGCCGCCACCGCGCTGCGCAGCTACGGCTCAACGGCCAGCACGCAACGGGACCCGATGCTCACCGCGTTCACTGCCAACGCCACCGACCCGGACGTGATCGTGTGGGATGATCCCATCCAGATTTCCAATGGCTACCTGGGCTTTGCCCTCTTTGGCGACGCCGTCTATGGCGGCAACAATATCGCCACTTATACCATCAACGCCTCCAAGAGCCTGCTCTATCCGGCGGTCCAGGCCGGCTTAAAGCAGCCGGATTCCAAATCGCGCCTCGGGGTTGCCAGATTTTCCTATAACTATCTAACACTTGCGGATGTGCAGGCGCTCATCCCGGATCTCTTCGAGGTCATCGAAACCGAGAGTCAGGCGGACACGATGTGGAGCATGGATCCCCGCGGCTCGGGCATCGCCACGCTGGCCAAGTATAAAATCAGTGAAGGCATCCCGCTGGCGCTGGCCATGCAGGAGGTGCCGACGGGCTTTGGCTGGGGCTCTGATGGGTTTCAGATTCCCGGCCTCAATGCGCTGGCGGCCTATGGTGATGCCGCCCGCTGGGCCTTGCCCACGCTGCGAGGTTATCTCGGCACCTGGGACCCGCTGTCATCCCAATACACCACCCTCGTCAACACCATCACCACCATCGAAAACGCCATCACCGCGCCGACCCTGGTCCCCGGCTTGGCCGTGGCCAACCCGCAGGTCGTGGCCACCACCGGCGCCAAGGCCATCACGCTCACCGGCACTTCGCCCCGCACTTCGGTGACCTTCGCCAACGTGACGGTGCCCGCCCACGGCACGCTCAGCGGCACCGCCCCGAACCTGATCTACACCCCGGCCGCCGGTTACCCCGGACCGGACCACTTCTCCTTCCAAGTGACGGATGGTCTAACCACCTCCGAACCGGGCACGGTGAGCATCATTGTGGGCACCGCCGGCACCGGGCTGAAAGGCGAGTATTTCGACAACCTGGACTTCACCAACTTGAAACTCACCCGCACCGACGCGCAGGTGAATTTCGACTGGGGCACCGGCTCGCCGAACGCCGTGATCGGCGCAGACACCTTCAGCGTGCGCTGGAGCGGCCTGCTGCTGGTGCCGGAAACCGGAACCTATAGGTTCTCGACGCTCAACAGCGACGGTGTTAGATCATATCTCAACGGGGTGCCGGTGATCGATGACTATGTGGACCAGACAACGAACTGGAAAGACGGCGCTGCGGTCAACCTGACGGCCGGCCAGATGGTGGACCTGCAATTGGAGTATTATGAAAACACCGGCTCCGCCGTGGCGAAGCTCAAGTGGACCGGACCGTCATTCGCGGGCGACAACGGGGCCATCATCGCCAAAGAGTGGCTCTTTGACGGCACAGGTGTCACCAATCGCACACCCTACGCCCATGCGCAGAGTCTGACCCTGGTGCAGAACACCGCCCAGGCGATCACCCTAACGGGAAGCGGCGGCACCCTGATTTACTCGGTCATCACCCAACCGGCCCACGGCAGCCTAACCGGAACCGCGCCCAACCTGACCTACACTCCCGCGGCCAACTACAGCGGTGCGGACAGCTTCACCTTCCTCGTCAACAACGGCACCAGCAACTCGGCTCCGGCCACCGTGTCCATCGGCATCTGGGCCGGCCAGCCCACGGACTTTTTCTGGACCACCGCCGTGTCCGGCAACTGGAGCGGAGCCACCACCTGGAGCAATGCGGCGGGAGCGACGGCGGTGCCCGCCGCCACCGGGCAGGCGTTCTACCGGATGTCCTGCAACAAGTCCGGAACTTATACCGCCACCCAGGATCTGAACAACGGGTTTCTGCTCAACCAACTCAACGTGGCAGGCGCAGTCACGCTCGCCGGCACCAACAGCCTGGCCTTCGCCGCCAATGGCACCTTGCTGCCGCAGTTCAATCAGAACAGCACCAATGCGGTGACCATCAATGCTCCGGTGAGCCTGACCGCCATGACCACCTTCGGCGGCACCAACGGCGGACAAGTGGATCTGGCCAGCTTGATCTCGGGCTCGGGAGGCCTGACCAAAGACAACGCGGGCATGCTGAAAATCCACGGTCTGAGCCCTAACACCTACAGCGGCGGCACCATCGTCAACAGCGGCACGCTGCATTTGGGTACCATGGTCAATGACATCAGTCCGCTCTGTCAGGGTACTGTGGGAACAGGAACGGTAACGCTCAACAGCGGCACCATCGAGTTTGACAGAGTCACCGCGGCAAACACCCTGACCGTGAACGGTGGCACGCTCTTCAGTAACAACGGATGGGGCGCCACGTGGAGCGGACCGGTCGCCCTGAACGCCACCGCCACCATCAATGCGGCATGGAACATGGCCTTCAGCGGCAACGTCAGCGGTGCCGGCGGATTTACCAAAACGGGATCCAACACTCTTACCCTATCCGGCACCAACAGCTTCACCGGCGCTAACAGAATCACCGCCGGCACGCTGACCTGCTCGAAGTCCACGGCCCTCGGCACCGGCTCCCTTGACATCACCACCGGGGCCAAGGTCACCCTCAATTACACCGGCACCCGCACGATCACCGCGCTCACGTTCAATGCCGGCGTGCCGGTGGCGCCCGGAACCTATGGCTCCACCGCCTCACCGGCAACCAACAAGAACGACGCCTACTTTTCCGGCACCGGTACGGTGACCATCCTCCCCGCGACCACCACCGCGCTCGCTCTAACAGTCGGGAGCACGCCGTCCAATCCGGGCACGCCCCTGACCTTCACCGCCGCGGTGACCGGCAGCACGCCGACGGGCAACGTGGCGTTCTATGCCGGCCCCACGCTGCTGGGAACCAGCGCCTTGAACGGGTCATACCAAGCCAGTCTCACCACCAGCAGTCTGGCCATCGGTTCATACCACATCACGGCCCAATACGCGGGCAACACGACCAACGCGGCCAGCACCTCCGCCGCCCTGGCCATCGAGATCACCAGCATGTTGGCTGCCCCGCCGACGAACCTGCTCGCCGCGCCCGGCAACAACCATGTCGGTCTGACCTGGACGGTCTCAGCCGGCGCCACCGGCTACTATGTGAAGCGCTCGCTGACCAACGGCGGCGCCTACACCGTGATCGGCAATCCCAACACCGCAAGCTATGACGATCCCACGGCCGCCAATGGCACCACCTATTATTATGTGGTGTCCGCCATCAATGCCGCCGGGGAAAGCGCCAACTCCAGCCAGGTCAGCGCCATTCCCGCGGTCCAACGGTCCACCACGACTCTCGTGTCCTCCCCGGTCGCGACCGGGTCCTATGGCGACGCGGTGACTTTCACCGCGACGGTGACCGTGTTCGGGGGACCCGCCACTGGCACGGTGACGTTCAGGGACGGCACCACCGAACTGGGCATCGGAACCTTGAGTTCGGGCACGGCCACTTTCGCCACCAGCACACTCGCGGTGGCAAACCATTCGGTCACCGCCAGCTTCGGCGGTGATGCCACTTTCGCCGGCAGCGTTTCCGCTCCGCTCGCCTATGTGGTCACGGCCAAGGCCCTGACCATCACCGGCATCACGGCCACCAACAAAGTTTATGACAAGACTGACACCGCCACTCTAACAGGTGGCACGGTTTCCAGCGGCTTGGTCGGCAGCGAAACAGTGACCGTGGTTCCCGGCAGCGGCACCTTCGCCAGCCCGAGCGCGGGCACCTGGGCGGTCACGGCCACCGGCTATGCCCTCGGCGGCGCCTACGTCGGCAACTATGTGTTGTCCGCCCAACCCACCGTGCCCAACGCCACCATCACACCGCGGCCGCTCCAGTTGGCCGGCACCCGGACCTATGACGGCACCGCCACGGCGGCGGCGGGATTTCTAACAGTTCCGAACAATCTCGACGGCACCGATCTGTCATTGTCCGGCAGTGCCACGCTGGCCGCCAAGGACGCCGGGATGCAGGGATTTCTATCAGGTCTTGCCACGCCGGTCCGGGTGCAGAGCAACACCGGCAGCACCGGGTCAAGTGCCAGCACCACTGTCGGCGTGAATCTGACCGCCAACCCGCTTCCCGGCAACACCTTGGTGGCCGTGATCTCCACCCGCGGCACCAGTACCAACCGGGTCAGCGCCATCAGCGGTGGCGGCGTCACCTGGTCCCGTGTCTCGCAGGCCGCCTACACCAACGGCACCAGCGGCACCACCACGGAAATCTGGTATGGTCCTAACGTCACCAGCGGCACCACGGGCATCACCATCACGCAAGCCTCGCTGCGCTCCGCCGCCGTCGTGATCGAATACAGCGGCCTGTTGGCCCCAACGTCGTTAGACATGACGGCGAACAACACCGGCAGCAGCACCGCCGCGAACACCGGCACCACCGCCACCACCACCCAGCCCACCGAGTTGTGGCTCGGCGGGATCGGCATCGCGGATGGCCGCAGGACGTTGAATGTTCCTTATGGCAATGCTTTCACGGTCGTTGCTTTCCCGAAGTCGGGCACCGCGAATTCCGACGCGATGATCTATGCGCTGGAGAAAATCGTGAGCACCACCGGCACCGCCGGTTCCGGTGGCACGGTCAGCACCTCCGACGCCTGGGCTGGCGCCATCGCCACCTTCAAGGCGGCATCCACCTCAACCCTGACACTAACAGGCACGGCCGCCGCCAACTACACGCTCTCCGGCCTGACCGGGTCGGTCGCGATCACGCCCAAGAATCTAACAGCAAGCGGCCTGGCGGGCGGTGACAGGCCCTATGACGGCACGGCGGCGGCGGTTCTAACAGGGGCTGCGGCGTTGCTCCCCGCGCAGGCGGCGGGCAGCGGCATTGCCGCCGACGGCAAGCCATACACCGGCGACAACCTGACCCTGGGTGGCACGGCCACGGGCGCGTTTGCCGACAAACATGCGGGCGACAACAAGACAGTCACCGTCACCGGCATCACCCTCGCCGGGGCGCAGAAGGGCAATTACACGCTCATCCAACCGGCGGGTCTGACGGCCAATGTGACGGTGCTGCCGCTCACCGTGGCGGCGGTGAGCGCCACCAAAACCCACGATGGCACGACCGCCGCCGCAGGCACGCCGACGCTCACGCCGACGCTGGTTTCGGGCGACACGGCCAGCGTCCTCTCACAGGCGTTCCAGAACCCCACTGCTGGCGCGGGCAACAAGGTGATTATTCCTAACATAACCATCAACGACGGCAACGGCGGGGCCAACTATGCGGTGACCCTGACGAACTGCACCACCGGCACCATCGACAAGGCAACGGCCACCGTCACCCTCGGCGGTCTGGCGCAAACCTACGACGGTTCTCCCAGAAGTGCGACTGCCACCACGGATCCGATCGGCAAATCGGTCAACTTCACCTACGACGGTTCCAGCATCGCGCCCATCGCCGCAGGCAGCTATGCGGTGATCGCCACCATCGATGATCCCAACTATTCCGGCACCGCCACTGGCATCCTGGTCATCGCCGAGGAGCCGCTCGTCGCCTGGCGGGACGGCCATTTCTCCGCGGCTGAAATCAGTGCCGGTCTCGCCGCTGACCATGTGGATGCGGACGGCGACGGCTTCACCAATCTCGCGGAATACACGCTGGGCACCGATCCGCGCAGCTTCAGCCCGCAACCGCTGGCCATCGCGCCGGCCGCAGACAACCACTTCACCCTCAGTTTCGTCGCCCGCCGCGCGACCGGCGCGGGCTACGACGGTTGCACGCGCAAGTACACCGTGGAAGGCAGTGCCGACCCCGCCAATCCCACGTCGTGGCAGCCCGTGACCGGCTACACCAACATTGACGGCGACGACCAGACGGTCGAGGTTACCTTGCCCGCCATCGGTTCTAGCAAGTTCTATCGGCTCTACGTCCGTGTCGAATAGCCCCGTCGCGTCACATGGTTGGCAAAAGAACAATCAGTTATCAGTTACCATGCCTCATCGATCCCGGGATTTCCCACACACTGCGTGAGAAATTCGAGCTGCCGCCGGCATTGACTTCAATTTCCCAGCCACTGCATGGGAAATTGCTCCTCTCTTTCGAACCGAAGATGGATTCCACAACTCATGGTTGCGGGGTGTCGCTGGAACTGCCACCTCCGCTGGAGCCGGAGCAATGGGCCCGGATTTCCTGGGCTCACAGTTCCTGATCCCGGCGGAAAATGAGTTGGCACTTGTTTGGCGTTTCAGACGAATTCGTGAATCATCCGCGCATGGGTTTTCGGGTGGCAGAAGTGCCGCTGCGGGGTCATGTCTTGCTCTTACTTGATCATTGAATGTTGGAAGTTGAATGTTGAATGTTGAAATCTTCGGCGTGCCTCATGGGAACCCCGCAGCTCCAACGGTCTAGCCAAAGCGGTGTGGCGGGCTGCGCCCTTCCCACCGCACTCCAGACTTTGGCTCGCGCCTGGGCAGGTGAAAGTATGGAGTGCGGTGGGAAGCGCAGCGCCACACCGCCGGGATCGCTACGTCCTGGAATTCACCGGCCTCTCCGAGCGGCCCGAGTATTCGGAGGACGAGTTGGAATCCGCACTGCTGGACCATTTGCAGCACTTTTTCTTGGAACTCGACCGTGGCTTCTGCTTCGAGGCCCGCCAGTTCCGCATGACGGAGGGCCGCAAACACCACCACGTGGACCTGGTGTTCTATCACCGCATCCTTCGTTGTCATGTGCTGATCGACCTCAAGATCCGCGCCTTCAAACCGGAGGACGCCGGACAAATGAATTTCTATGTGAACTGGTTCAAAACGAACATGATGCACGATGACGATAACCCGCCGGTGGGCATCCTGCTGTGCAGTGATCGTGATGGCACCGAGGTCGAATTCGCCACCGCCGGCATGGACCAGAAGCTCTTCGTCTCCCGCTACCTCGTCGCCCTGCCATCGGCCGAAAAACTCCGCAACTTCCTCGAAGCCGACCGCGAGCTTATTGAACGCTGGATCTCCGGTGGACCTTGCTTGGTTGAAGAGTGTTTGGCCAACTGTCTCGGAGGAATGGGTGGAACGATTTTGGAGTCTCCCTTCTGACACCTCATTGCCTGGCAAACCGGGAAAACGTTCGATTTGGATTGACGCGATTGCGCAAGCACCCGGATCAGACAAGCAAACGATCTGTGAGCTGCTTGCCGAGCAGTTGGACTTCACCGTATTCCATGTAAGATATCGTCAGGCGGTGACGTCTATGATTCAGGGGAGAGGAGACCCCCCGGAACAGTCAGAACAACGAAAATGAAAATAGAAACCAAAACAACAAGAGCGATGGTTGGCGCAGTGGTCGCCATGTCATTGGCGGCGAATGCGGCGATGGCCGAGCAGGGCGGGGCGGGCAAGCCGCGGCAGGAGTTCAAGGGGCCGGTGAAGGTCTTTATCCTTGCGGGTCAGTCGAACATGGAAGGGCACGCCGGCGTGAAGACGCTCGACCGGCTGGGTGAGCACCCGACTCATGGAGAGCTGTTGAAAAAGATCAAGAAAGCCGACGGCTCGCTCGTGGTGCGCGATGATGTGTTTGTCTCCTATCAGAAAGCTGACGAGAAAATCAAGCGCCCTTTGTCGGTGGGCATGGGTGCCTGGGGGGCGGATTGGTTCGGGCCGGAACTAATGTTCGGCATCGAAATGGGCGATCACTTCAAAGAGCCGGTTTTGCTGATCAAGACCTGCTGGGGCGGGCACAGCCTGTATGGGAATTTCCGGCCGCCCAGCGCCGGCAAGCCGGCCTATGAGTCAGGCTACAAGCCGGAGGAGATCGGTGCGTCTTACCACAAGATGGTGAAAGAGGTGCGCGAGTGTCTGGCCAATCTCGACAGCGATTTCCCGCAGCTCAAGGGGCTCAAAACCGAACTCTGCGGCTTCGTCTGGTTCCAGGGCTGGAACGACATGTGTCAGCCCGGCGATCAGATCCGGCAGCAGGTGTATGATGAGTATTGCCCGAATTTCGTTCATCTGGTGCAGGATTTGCGTGCCGAGTTCAAGGTGCCCAACCTGCCGGTAGTCTTGGGGGAACTCGGCGTCGGCGGCGAGAAAGGCGACAAGAACATGCTCGATTTCAGGGCCGGACAGGCGAAGATCGCGACCTGCCCGGAATTGAAGGGCACGGTGGGTTATGTGCGTACCGCGCCGTTCTGGTATCCTGAGTTGGATGAATTGCCTGGGAAAATGAATGCGGAAGAAAGCCGGGTGAGGAAGGCGGTTGAGGTGAAGGTCAAGGAGCAACTGAAAGACCAGCCGGAGAGTGCGGATCCCAAGAAGATGGAACAGCTCGTCAAGGAAGCCGGTGACAAAGCCCTGATAGACGATGCGGCGTATCAGCAAGCCAAAAAGGAATCTGACAAACACGTTTCCAACTGGTACTGCCATTATCAGGGAAGCGCCAGGGTGTATTGCATGGTCGGTTACAGCCTGGCCGAGGCAATGAAACCGTTGTTGGCGACCAAGCCGTAACCGTCCAACACTCTATCAGATTGTCCCGAAAGCAAGACAATACAGGATATGGACTATAAGTTTGTGCAGCGCGGCACCGGCATTGGAGGTTCAGAGCCCAATTTGGAGATCCGCTGGTTCATGAATACTGATTTCCGGCTCGCTATTCCGCGTGACTGGCAGCAAGCTGAACCGGGCAAGGTCATCGACTTCACGCGCTATGATCTACCGGCCCGCGAACCTGCCGACCCCTCGGTTGCCAACCCGTCCCGGAATTGGAGTTTGATCAACCGCATCAACCAGAAGGGCGTCCGTCCGCAAGACCAACCCATTCCTATCAGACAATTGGACGCCGATGAACAGGCGCTCATAAAGCGCCGATACCCCGACTTGATCAAATAGAACCCGGAGAAATGGATTCGCTGCTAAAATCATGGATCTGAAAACTTTCGTCTCTGCGGTTTTCATGCTCACGCTGGTCATGGACCCGCTGGGCAACATCCCCATGTTCATCTCGGCGCTCAAAGAAGTGCCCGCAGAGCGCAAGCGCGCGGTGCTCGCCCGGGAGCTGTTCATCGCGCTGGGCATCATGGTGTTTTTCCTGCTGTTCGGGAAGTATATCGTCTCGTTTCTGGCCATCGACCCGACCGCGATGTCGGTGGCCGGGGGGATCGTGCTGTTTCTGATAGCGTTGCAGATGATCTTCCCCACGCAACATTCGCCTTTCGGCGGCAGTCCTGATGGAGAGCCGTTCATCGTGCCGCTGGCCATTCCGCTCCTGGCGGGGCCGGCCACGCTAACCACGGTGTTGCTGTTCTCGCTGCAGCAGCCGGGGAAGCTGGGGCTCTGGGTGGTGGTGGTGGCGACGGCGTGGCTGGTCAACTCAGCCATTTTGGGCGGGTTGGCCGATTCCTTGTCCCGCCTGCTGGGCAGACGCGGCTTGCTGGCCATGGAAAAGCTTATGGGCATGATCCTGATCACCATCTCCGTGCAGATGGTGATGACCGGCCTGAAAAATTTCTTCGCCGGCTAAGTGCCGGGACGCGGAACCTGCCTAACACGAAGCAATCACCAACCACAAGCATCCCGTAACAGATCATGTTCTCAAAGCACTTTTCCACTGTGACCCAAGCTGGTCTCGCGCTCTTGGTTTTCAAAGTCACAGGCAAAGGAGACCATGTGATGAATCGAAAAGGACGGGCCCGCATGGCCCTTTGCCTGCTGATGACATTGACGATTCCGGCGCCTGCGGGCCAGCAGGTGATCTATCCGCCATCCGCCATGCCCCGTGTGGACATGCACACCCACCTGGATGCCAAGACCCACTATGCCAAAGCCATCGATGATATGAATCAATTGGGCGGCACCTTCAAATGCGACCGGCTACCTCCGGATGTCACCGTCAACAAACTTACCTTTGTGAGGGGCCAATCAGCCGCCGCCGACACCGCACCCGCTGCGGTCTCGAAGCCGTTTCCCAACATCGTCTTCATCCTGGCTGATGACCTGGGATACGGCGATCTGGGCTGCTACAATCCGGAGGCCAAGGCACCAACCCCGAACCTCGACCGCCTCGCGAAGGAAGGGCTCCTGTTTGCCGACGCCCACAGTCCCGCGACCGTCTGCACCCCGTCGCGCTACCGCATCCTAACCGGTCGGATGGCCTTCCGCACCGGCATGAAGAAACCCGATGATCTCGAACAGGATCCCGGCGAGACCAACAACCTCTACTTCAAGCACCCCGAGGTGGTGAAACGCCTGCAAGCGAAGCTGGATCAAGCCAAGAAATCACGATGAACCTATCCAACAACAAGTCCATGCTAACAATCCTCGCGCTGGCGCTGGTGGTTACAACGGTTAGTGACGCCGCCGCGCCGAAGCCCGCCGGTTTCGTGCTCAAGGCGGAGTCGTTCCGGCATTTTGTCGAGGATTTCAACAAGAACGACCGCGAGCTTTACCAGGGCTACTACCCGAACGCGGCTGCCTGGGATTTTCTGAAGGACAACATCCCGCTGCTCGATTGCCCGGACCAGGACATCCAGACAACCTACTATTTCCGCTGGTGGACGTACCGGAAACACCTCAAGCAGACGCCGAACGGTTTCATCGTGGACGAGTTCTTGCCGCAGGTCGGCTGGGCGGGAAAATACAACTCGATCAGTTGCGCCGCGGGGCATCACCTCTATGAAGGACGCTGGCTGAAGGCCCCGCAGTACATGGACGACTACTCGGTCTTCTGGTTCCGGAAAGGCGGCGAGCCGCGACGCTACAGTTTCTGGGCCGCGGATTCGATCTGGGCACGCTACTGTGTAAACGGCGACCAATCGTTCGCCATCGGGTTGCTTCCGGACCTCATGGCGAACTACGAGGCATGGGAGAAGTCGCATCGCGATGCCAACGGGCTGTACTGGCAGATCGATGATCGCGACGGCATGGAAGCTTCGATCGGCGGCAGCGGCTACCGCGCGACGATCAACAGCTATCAGTTCGGTGATGCGCTCGCGATTGCGCGGATCGCGGAGCTTGCGGGCAAGGCAGACCTCGCCCGCGAATATCGCGGGAAGGCTGCGGCCATCAAGGAACTCGTCCAGGCCCAACTGTGGGACGCGGATGCGCGGTTCTTCAAGGTGTTGCCGCGTGGGGAAAACAAACCCCTCGCCAATGTCCGCGAGCAACACGGCTTCACGCCTTGGTATTTCAACTTGCCCGACCCGCAATTTGTCGTGGCCTGGAAACAGGTGATGGATCCGCAAGGATTCTACGCTCCGTTCGGGCCGACGACTGCCGAACAACGGCATCCCCAATTCACACTGGCGTATGCCGGGCACGAATGCCAGTGGAACGGCCCGAGTTGGCCCTATGCAACGGCCATCACGCTGACCGGCCTGGCGAATCTGCTGAATGGAGCGCCGCAGGACGCGATTGGTGCCAAGGACTATTTCAAGTTGCTCAAGATCTACACGCAATCCCACCAACTCAAACTTGATGATGGCCGCGTCGTGCCGTGGATTGACGAAAACCTGAATCCGGCCAACGGGGATTGGATCTCACGAACGCGTCTGAAGGCATGGAAGAACGGCACTTGGGACGCCGGCAAAGGCGGCGAGGAACGCGGCAAGGATTACAACCACTCGACGTATTGCGACCTCGTCATCAGCGGACTCATCGGCCTGCGCCCGCGGGCGGACGCCACCGTCGAGGTCAATCCGCTGGTGCCGCAAGGCTGGGCGTCGTTCTGTCTTGACCAGGTTCCCTATCACGGCCACCTGCTGACGATTCTGTGGGACCAGACCGGCCAGCGATACCACCAAGGAAAGGGCTTGCGCGTGTTTGCCGATGGCCGCGAAATCGCCACCTCCGCCAATCTCGGCCGCGTCACCGGGCTCCTGCCTAAGCTCCCTGCGGAGCACCGACCTTAGGTCGAGTCCGCCCGGCTATTGGAACGCATTCCACAAGAGTAAATTGTGAGAACATCAAGAGTCATTCAGGTGGTGAGTTGCCACGCGGAAGGTGAAGTGGGCGATGTGATTGTCGGCGGTGTGGCGCCACCCCCCGGCGACACGCTTTGGGAGCAGCGTTGCTTTATCGAGCAGGATGATCGTCTCCGGCGCTTTGTGCTCAATGAGCCGCGCGGGGGGGTGTTCCGGCACGTGAATTTGTTAGTTCCGCCCAAGAATCCCCATGCGCAGGTCGGCTGGATCATCATGGAGCCTGCGGATACTCCGCCGATGTCGGGATCGAACTCGATCTGCGTGGCGACCGTGGTGCTTGACACTGGAATCGTCCCCATGACCGAGCCCGTAACAGAGTTGCTGATGGAAGCACCGGGCGGCTTGGTCAAAGCGCGGGCGCTCTGCCGCAATGGCAAGGCGGAGCGAATCACCATCACCAACGTGCCTTCCTTTGCTGACAAGCTCGCCGTGCCACTGGAAGTCGAAGGACTCGGCACCCTCATTGTCGATACAGCCTATGGCGGTGACAGCTTCGTCATCGTCGATGCGAAAGCATTGGGGTTTGAAATCGTGCCGGACGAAGCCAGCGCGCTGGTCACCACCGGCATGAGGATCACCGTCGCCGCAAACGAGCAACTCGGATTTCAACACCCGGTGCATGCCGAGTGGAGCCACCTTTCGTTTTGTCAGTTCGCCGGTCCGCTTGCGGAGGAGCATGGCGTGCTGGTGGGATCTAACGCCGTGTGCATCCGCCCCGGGAAGATCGATCGATCACCCACCGGCACGGGCTGTTCGGCGCGGATGGCGGTCCTGCATGCCCAAGGACGCATGCGGGTCGGGGACCGATATCGGGCGCGATCGGTCATTGGCTCCGAGTTTGAATGTGGCATCGAGTCGTTGACTTCGCTGGGCAATACGGCTGCGATCATACCGACCGTTTCGGGCCGGGCCTGGATCACGGGAACACATCAACTCATGCTCGATCCTGACGACCCATGGCCCGAAGGTTATCGGATCGCCGACACCTGGCCGATCTTATGAAAGCACCAGCCATCGCCATCTGCCTGATCCTGGAAATGATCGGCGCGGTCTCCGCCGCCGAACCCCAAGTCACCCATGCCCCGGTCACGCCCGGAAATGTTAAAGACATCAAGGCTTACTGCCTTGACTTCACCTGGGCGGCAACCGGCCGCAAGCGCAAACCGTTCGCCGCACCCGGCACCTGGGCCGGCGCCGACCCGGCGGAGCACGTCGCTTGGTACAAGGCGATGGGTGCCAATGTCATCCAGACGTTCTGTGCCTCCAACAACGGCTACGCCTGTATGTATAAGGAAGCCGATTGGCTGATCCGACCGGCAATCTATCGAAGATCCGCCGCCGTTCCTTTCTCAAGGGCATGCTCGAAGCGGGCGCTCTTTCGGCCGCCGCCTCAAGTCCGCTCTGCGCACTGGCGGACAATCCCCAGCCCGTTAGCACCATGAAACATCATTCAATGAAATGCTTGATCACCTTGGCCACCCTGGCCGCCGCGCTGCTGTGCGGTTTCCCGGCGGCTGCCGCCGGATCGGACGGAACCATCCTCACGGGCGCGGGATGGACTATTGAAGCGCGCGGCGACGGCGGACGCATCACGATCCGGCACGAGCGGTTGG
>JAPLUI010000113.1 GCA_026397725.1 Verrucomicrobiota bacterium
CGCCCACGTTACTCCCGGTTCTACACCCGCCCGCCGGGTTCTTTGCTGAGAACGGGAACGCCGGACCCTGGTGACGAACGGGACCGTTGTTCGGCCGCAGCGGTCGCCGGGACTTAGCCACAGCGGTGTGGCGCTGCGCTTCCCACCGCACTCCATACCTTCACCTGCCCAGGCGCGAGCCAAAGTCTGGAGTGCGGTGGGAAGGGCGCAGCCCGCCACCCCGCTGTGACTGAACCGGAAGAGCTGCTGCTACACAGTTCTTCACGCCGAGGATTTCAACATTCAACATTCAACTTCCAACATTCAATGATCAAGTAAGAGCAAGACATGACCCCGCAGCGGCACTGCTGCCACCCGAAAACCCATGCGCGGATGATTCACGAATTCGTCTGGAATGCCAACAAGTGCCAACTCATTTTCCGCCGGGATCAGGAACTGTGTGCTGGCATTGGATGGGAGTTGATCGTGATCCAAAGCAGCACGCCCGACGGCGGATGCTGGCCAGGGGGGCTTCGCTCAGGGCGTGATCGTGACGGCGAGACGCGCGAATTTTTTCGCATGCGGCGCCATCGGAATCGTCACCGTGATGATGTCGGTATCGTCCGGGCCCGCTTCGTTGATGACCACCCCGGGGGAGGTCGGGGCGGCATGGGTCGCGCCGATGGTGTAGCTGGGGAGCGCGGTCCAATCGGTTAGATCGGGGCTGACTTCGACTAACAGCCCGACGTCGGTGGTTTCCGAACTGTCCTTGCGGTTGAAGGTGAGGATCAGGTTGTTGCCGACGACCGCTGACGTTGAGCCGCCCTGATTGGGGAAGCGCGGGTCGGTGCCGAGGACATACTCCACGGCGTTGTTCAAAGCGCCGTGTTGTTGAGGCCGGGATTGACGATGTTGATGGAGGCGATCCTGAAGGTGCCGTTGCCGGTGCCGTCATCCACCATGTTGGCGATGGCCGTGGCACAAACCCCACTGGTGTCGGTACCATCTCTAACGACCAGGACGAGCGGCGTCGCGCGGTAGCCCGAGCCTTGGTCGGCCTCCGCAAGCGGGTAGTCACCGCTGGGCACGCCACTGCCGCTTGGGGATTTCAGCGGCGGTTTGATGGTGATATCGAAACTGGCGGTGTCGATGACGGCACCTTCGGAATAGGCGATGAGTTGGGGCGCGGCGAGGGCGGCCTGGGTGCCGGTGATCGTGGTGCGGACGAAATTCGCTTCATTCGCCGCCGGGCTCAAGGTGCCGCCGTGGAAATTCAAGTAGGCATTGTTTTGCGACAGGCCCGAGGTGCCGTCGCCGGAAAAAATCGCCCCGGTGGTCAGGGTGCCGCCATTGAGATTGTAGATGCCAAAGCAATCCGCCCGGTTCATGCGATACTGCAATGACAAGGCGCCGGGTGAGGCGTTGAACGAGGTAGTCGCATTGTCTTTGGGACAAGTGACGGTGCCGCCAAGCTGGTTGAATGCGCTGTAGCCATTGGCGATCCCGACTAACAGGTAGCTGTGCGCGCTGAAGTTGACCGCTCCGTTTCGCATGACGACCATGGAGCCTTGGTTACCATTGTCCCCCAGCCGCCACTCCGAATAGGTGGCGGGGTTTCCGGCAGCAGGCAGGAGGTTCACGGTCGGGTTATGGTCCAGCGTCATGATGGACTTCACCCCGCCGCCATGGCACGGGCTGCCTTGTCATCGGCAATTTCCGACCGCTGATTATATGCGTGCCATCAGCGGCCCCGGCGGGCTATCTTCCGCGCATGCCGTTTCACAAATTTGGACTTGAGGCCGAGATTCTCCGCGCCATTGAAAAAGCAGGCTACGCCCGTCCGACGCCGGTGCAGGCGGCGGCCATTCCCAAGGTGATGCAGGGACATGACTTGATTGCCATTGCCCAGACCGGGACCGGCAAGACGGCGGCGTTTGTGCTGCCGATGCTCCATCGCCTGTCCCAGTGGCACCGGCAGGGCCCGTTGCGCGGCATCAAGGCGCTCATCCTCGCCCCCACCCGGGAACTCGCCGTCCAGATCATGGAAAACATCCGGGCCTACGGTCAGCACCTCCCCATCCGCGTCGCTGCCATCCACGGAGGCGTCGATGAGGAGGCCCAAATCAAGGCCTTGCGCAAGGGCGTCCAGATCGTCGTCGCCACCCCCGGGCGATTGCTCGATCTGATGGGCCGCCAGAAGCTCGCTTTCCACCTGCTTGAAATGCTCATCCTCGATGAAGCGGACCGGATGCTGGACATGGGTTTCCTGGCGGACATCGAGACCCTCGTCGGCATCTTGCCCAAGCGGCGGCAAACCCTGATGTTCTCAGCCACCCTTTCCAAAGAGGTCGAGTCCCTGGCACGCCGGTTTCAGTATCAGCCCAAGATGGTCCAGATCGGCAAACGTTCGAACCCGGCGGACACCGTGATCCAGTGCGTCTATGAGGTGCCGGCGCATTTGAAAAACCCACTTCTGTTAGAACTGCTCCGGCAACCCGAGTTCACCAAAGTCCTCGTCTTCGCCCGGCTGAAAGATGGTGCGGACCGACTCACGAATTTCCTCAAACTCGCGCAAGTGAAAGTCGTCAAGCTCCACTCCAACCGCTCGCAGGACCAACGGCTCCAGGCCCTCCAGGATTTCAAGGACGGCAAAGCCCAGGTCCTCGTCGCCACGGACATCGTGGCGCGGGGCATCGACATCGACGGCGTCACTCACGTCGTGAACTATGATTTCCCGGTCAACCCGGAGGACTATGTGCATCGCATCGGCCGCACCGGGCGGGCGGAGGCGCAGGGCGATGCCATCAGCTTCGTTCCCAAGCAAGATCTCAACCTGCTGGACCGGCTCGAACTCTGCATCGGCCAGCGCCTCGAGCGAAAGCGCTTGCGAGGCTTCGACTACCACGCCCCCATCCCCGCTCCCACTCCCGGTGACAAACCGCCGCGCCGCGACTGGCGGCAACGCACCCGCGAAATGGAGGCGAAGAAGACGGCCAGGCCGACCGCACGCGTGCCGCAAAAGCCCGGCGGCAAGCGCGGAAAAAAATGAGCTTTCGGAGCTCGGGGCTGAGTGGGTCACTGTGGCGGTCTGTG
Source organism: Verrucomicrobiota bacterium (assembly GCA_026397725.1). Lineage (GTDB taxonomy): Bacteria > Verrucomicrobiota > Verrucomicrobiia > Verrucomicrobiales > Akkermansiaceae > Luteolibacter. The sequence goes on from JAPLUI010000113.1 coordinate 3,073, forward strand.
ACCGTCGCACGTTGCCCCTGCGGGCGAGTTGTCAGAGCCATGCCCGTCAATGCGCATTGCTTCCCTCAGCGCCGATGCTTGCTGCGCTCGGGAGCCGTACCGGTGGCTCAGGCGGGCTTCTGGCCCTGATGAATCGCAATCCATATCAAGAAGTCTGGAGTGCGGTGGGAAGGGCGCAGCCCGCCACACCGCTATGGCTAAACCGGGAGAGCGGCGGGGTTCCCATGAGGCACGGTCCGTCTCGCGGCGGGCACGCCTCCGAAAACCGGGGCGCCGGGGTCCCGGTGACGGACCGGACGATTGCCCGGCCGCAGCGAGCGCCGGGACTTAGCCACAGCGGTGTGGCGCTGCGCTTCCCACCGCACTCCATACCCGCACCGCACCTGCGCAGCCAAAGTTTGGAGTGCGGTGGGAAGGGCATAGCCCGCCACACCGCTTTGGCTAAACCGGGCGAGCTGCGGCTACACCATGCTTCACGCCGAAGATTTCAACATTCAACATCCAACATCCAACATCCAATGATCAAGTAAGAGCAAGACACGACACCGCAGCGGCACTGCTGCCACCCGAAACCCAGGCGCGGATGATTCACGAATTCGTCTGAAACCCCAACAAGTGCCAACTCATTTGCCGCCGGGAAAATGGGACTGTGAGCTTGGTTTGGCGTGGCCGAAATTCACCACGGAGGTGACCCGTGCCTTGTCGCTCAAGCGCGTGGAGTTGGTTGGTCGGTTCGCGAGTGAGAAGTGGCAACCCCTCTGGTGGCCATTCACAGTTGGGCCAGGGTGCCCTCGGTGACGCCGAGTTTTTCGAGGGCCTGGACTTGCTCCAGGAGGGTGGTGACAGCGAGCGTTCCGCCGAGGAGGTTTTGATAGGCGCGGATGGTGGTGGCGGCCGCGGCGGCGGTTTCATCCAACAACTCGATGCGGAAGCGGGACAGTCCGGCGGCGCGGAGGGCTGGATAGTAGCGGGCTCCGGTTTGGGCCTGACCGTTGAAGAGGGTGTTGCGGCAGCCGACGTCCGCTTGCAGGCGGTGCAGCAGGCCGACGCGGTCCCGCAGGTGGACGACGTGGCTTTCGCAGGGACGGCCGCAGTCCCTGTAGGTGGTGCCGGGGCTCAGGAAGGCGCAATATACACAGTGCTCCATGTGAAACATTGGCAGGTGCTGATGGAACGTCAGCTCAAACCACTCCGGCGGGGCCGCGTTGAGGAGGTCCAGAACCTGGGCGATGTTCAGATCGTAGGAAATGGTGAGATGCTCGAGGCCGGCGGCTTCGATGAACAGCTTGGCGGTGATCGGATTGGCCACGTTGAGGGAAAAATCCCCGACCTTCATGAGGTCGCTACGAGATTTATAGTAGTGAAGCGCGCCGAGGTTGCGGAGCAACAGCCCGTCGGGCCCGGCACGCTCGATGAGCTTGAGGTAGCCGAGTTCGCCGGGCTTGAGAATGCGCGGGGTGGCAAGCAAGATCCGCGACTTGAGATCGGCACCTTGGGAGTTGGAGTTTTCGTTCCGGGAGCGGCAGAGGGCGACGGCGGCTTGGTAGCGGCGGGGGTCTTCAAAGTCGCAGTAGAGGGTGGCAACGTGGTTATCGAGGGCGGCTGCGACTTGCTCGAGGGTCCGGCAGAGCACGGAGAGCTGGGGCGGCCGCGGCGGGTTGGCGGCGGCGCTTCGGGTGGGAGCCAGGACGGGGACTTGGGGCTCGCCGGGGGAACCAGGCGGGCTGCTGCCAGCGCTTCCCGCGACTGCCACTTGTGCGACGAGGGCGCGGCGGAGTTGATTGAGGGCAGAGAGCGGAAGATGGCAGGCGCCTTCGAGTTGGTTGTCCAGCGCAGCGAGTTCGTAGGCGGAATCCCCCAGGCGTCCGAGTTGGGCCGCCAGCGTTTCGGTGGTCAGGGCGTGCTTGGCGGCCGGCTCCAGGCGGCTGGGGGAGGCCACTGCAGCAAGCTGCCGGAACTCGCCGCCATCGTTAGACGAGGCGCTCACGGTGAGTGGCGTGCCGGGCTGGCCGGTGACGGTTAGATGCAACGGGGATTTTTTTTCGGCGGGGCGGGCGGTTTGCCAGAACCGGCGGAGTTCGGATTCGAGTTTCGGATCGGAGGTCTTGTAGAGCGTGTGGCCGGGTTTGATGCGCTCGAAGTTGATGCCGCTGTAGGTGCGGTGAAAGACGAGAATGCCAGCTTCGATTTTCCAGATGCGGGCACCCTGCTCGAGGTCGCGGTTTTCCCCGGCATCAAAGACGACGCCATCGCCGGGTGCGATGGGGACGCCGGTGGTGGTGCCCAGCTTGATCCAGCCGGGACCACAGGCGGCGATGGTACCCAGCAAGGGGCCGCGTTTTTTGCCGAAGCGGCCGTGGGTCAGATAGGGATGATTCTCGCCGGCCAACCAACCGGTGCTGAGGCCGCGGGAGAAGGTCATTTCCAAGGCATAGCGATCAGCGGCGGTGATGGCGTGCGCCGGCTCGGGGGGGGCGGCGGACCCGGCGCAGGCATCCAGGGCCTTGCGATAGATGCGGGTGACGGCGGCGACGTACTCGGGTGACTTGAGGCGGCCTTCGATTTTGAATGCACGCACGCCGGCCCGGATCAGATCCGGAATGAGATCCACTGCCGCGAGATCTTGCGGGCTGAGCAAATAGCGGACTTCGCCCAGCTCGCGGGTGGTGCCATCGACGACGATTTCGTAGGGCATGCGACAGGCTTGCGCGCACTCGCCGCGGTTGGCGCTGCGCTGGCCGAGCGCTTCGCTGGTTAGGCATTGGCCGGAGTAGGCGACGCACAGCGCGCCGTGGACGAAAACCTCCAGCGGGGTGCGCGGGGGTGGGGACGACGCCTGGAAGCGCTCGATTTCCCTGATCGAGAGTTCGCGGGCGAGGATGACGCGTGCGAGCGGGACGATGGAGCCGATGAACGCCATGCCCTCGGGCGAGGTGATGGTCATCTGGGTGGAGGCGTGGATTGCAATGTTAGGGGCCACCGCCCGGGCGAGTTTGGCGAGGCCGAGATCCTGGATGATGACGGCATCCACGCCGGCGGCGGCGAGGCTCCGGAGTTGGGCTTCCGCCGCTGCCAGTTCACGGGTGAAAATAAGGGTGTTCATCGTCACGAACCCCCGCAGGCCGTAGCGGTGGAGGTATTCCATGAGTTCGGGCAGATCCGCATCAATGAAATTGTCCGCCCGCAGCCGGGCATTGAATTGCGGCAGACCGAAATAAATGGCATCGGCCCCGGCCGCCACCGCCGCGCGGGCGCAGTCCCAGTTGCCGGCGGGAGCCAGCAGTTCGGGCCTGGGGTCTTGGGAAGCACGCGGCATGCGCAGAGTATAGCAGAGAACCCCCCCGATAAACAGCGGCATCTTGCCCGCCGCGACAACCTTGCCCTCGGAATGGTGGCCGAACCAACCGTATGGGTCACGCCACCGGTGCCGCCGGTGCCGCCGGTGCCGCCGGTGCCGCCGGCACTGCCGGCACGATCAGCGTCGGCACGATGGCTTTGCGGACCATGCCTTCCGCCACACTGCCGAGCAGCAGCGAGACGACCACACCGTGGCCATGCGCGCCGAGCACTACCAAATCCGCGTGCGTTTGTTTCACATAGTCCAAGATACCGTGCAGCGGGCTGTCCTCGAGCAAGTGGACCGAGGTGCCGGGCAGGTCGCTGGCGACGGTGGCGAGGAGTTCCTCGAGCTTGAAGGCCGCCCGGCGTTTGGCTTCTTCCTGAAATTCGTGCAGGACGGGATATTCGTCAGGCGTGAACCCGTAGGCAGTGTAGGTGGGTTCCTGCTCGATGACGTGAAGCAGATGGAGCTGCGCTCCGTAGGCCTTGGCCAGACTGCCGGCCATCCGGATGACTCCGAGCGTGGCGTTTGAGAAATCAACTGCGGCTACGATGGTTTTCATGGCGGCGGGACCCTAGCATCGCCAGGCCCCGCTGCCAAGTCCAATCGTCCGCAGCGCGTGCCGAGCGGCACATTTTCCGGAAGCCTCATTCGGGGACGGGAAAATGTTTGCCTGCCAGCAATTTGCTTTGCGAGGTGGCAGGCAGCGGAAGCTGGGAGCGGCGAGCCGGAGCATGGGGGTGCGATCAGGACAGCAGGCGCGAGAGCATGTCCGGGTGCAGGTGCCAGCCAAAGAAGCCGGACAGCCCCATCACCACGCCAAACACGGTCGGCACCAGCGCCAGCCAATAAAGCCACTGCTTGTGGGTGAGCGCGGTCAGCGCCAGCAGCGAGATCGCCAGGGCCACCAGCGCATCCGAGAGATCAAATTGATCGTCGTGATAGTTCAGGTCGTCATAGGTCTTCTGGTCCCCTTCGGCCTGTTGGCGCAGCTCCTCCTTTTTCTGGCCCTGGTCGGCAATGAGGCGCTCGTAATTGGTGATGGCGTCGCGGTATGGGTCCTGTTGCGCGGCTGGGGCGCCGGGTGCGGCCAGCGAGAGTTGGACCAGGGTCGCTTTGGCCACTTCCTCGCGCAGGTTGCGTGCCTGATAGAACGCCCAATGGTCGAGTTTGTCCGCCTGGGCCTGCTGCATGGCCTGGACGATGTTATCGTCCTTGACCTTGCACACGCCGAGGAAGGTGGCCAGGAGGGCCACGGTGATGGCCACCCAAGTGCTCAGGCGACTCGCTGCGTCCCGCTTGCCAGCCTCGCTTTCCGCCGCCTCGCTGGCGGCCTCCATGGGGTCAATTTCCATAACGTGGGGTTCCTGGCAGGATGGTTAGAGTGTGATGAGGTCGGTGTGATACCCGTCATCGTCGTTGGCGCTGATGCCGACACCGTTGTTAATGCCGAGATCGAAGTCACCCGGCAACTTCAGCCCGAAGAGCAACGCCGCCCCTCCTTCGACCTTGTCATTGCCAAGTCCGGCACTGGCAGTCGGGGTCTTGACCGAAAACCCCAAGCCGCCAGCCGTATCACCCGAGTCGTTACCCCAGAGATTGGTTTTGAGGCTGATCGTCAGGTCGCCGTGGCCGCTGGTGCGTTGCGTGTCGCGGGACTCTATCAGGGTATTGCGATTCGATTGATAGATCGGGATCTCCAACTGCAGTTCCGCCCAGGGGACCAGCCCGATACGCAGCGTCGTATCCGCCCATGACTCATTCTCCGTGCGGGTGCCGGATGCCGTGGTGCGGGTGTAGGTGAACAAGCCCGACTCGACCTGGAAGCGCCCGGCGTCGAGCGTGTGCGGGCTGTTGCTCTTGTCTGGGCGGTCGGTGTCCATGTCGCGCAGCAGCGCGTCCGGCACCGGGTTGAACAGGTGGTAGGCGGACTTGTCCGGCTCGCCGGCCACGAGGCTGCGGCTGGAAGCTAACAACATCACGGGCAGGATGAACGGGGAGGTTTTCATGGGAAACGCGGGACTTTCCGGCGCACGCTAGCAGGCCATGGCGGATTTCACACGCATTATTGTGCGCAATCTATTGGGGAGCGGGGGAAGGCCGCAATGGGGTGTCGGTCTTTGGTAAGATCACACCCCCTGGGCTGGACTTTGAATTGACAAGGATTTGGCAATGCATCCCGGAACATGACTTGGCTCATTCCGGGGGGCGCCGGGACTTAGCCACAGCGGTGTGGCGCTGCGCTTCCCACCGCACTCCATACCTTCACCTGCCCGGACGCGAGCCAAAGTCTGGAGTGCGGTGGGAAGGGCGCAGCCCGCCACACCGCTTTGACTGAACCGTTAGAGCCGCGGGGTTCCCATGAGGCACGGTCTGTCCCGCGGCGGGCACGCCTCTCCCGAGTAACTTGGCTCCGAGGATGCCCGTTAGGGAGCGACGACATTCCTGTCGTCGAGCGGAAGGAACGTCCATGAACAGAGCCTTCGGCACGCACTCATGGGCCGCCCTTCCGCGACCACCACAAGAATGTGGTGGCGCCTTATCGCGCCCAAGTTACTCCCGGTGCCACACCCGCCCACCGGGTTCTGATGCTGAGAACGGGAAC
>JAPLUI010000366.1 GCA_026397725.1 Verrucomicrobiota bacterium
GGAACCGGGGGCGGCCGGATTGGAGCGGTGCGGGGACTGGACAGGGCACGCTCCGGGAGCAGTTGGAGGCGCTGCGGTTGCAGTGGGATGGCCGGACCGAACCATGAGCGAAACCCGGTCCCGTCACCCGCCTTGCGGTTCAGAAACAAGGTCCACTTTGTCGCACAATGACCTGAACCATCGGTGATCATCACCCCTTATTGACCGGGCGAACCCGGAACCCACCCCCACGAACTGCCCCGGAATTGGCAAACCAAACCCAGCCATCAAGCATCGGTCACTTGTTCCAACCCATTTATTTCCAGCGGTTTGTGGAATCAGAAACTTTTGGTGTCGCCATCTACGCGGATTTCAGCCACTCTTCCGGCTGGACTAATTACACTGTTCGCTAAAGAATGAGAAACTTTCTTTTCATCGCAATTCTGAGTTTGGCTTCATGTGATCGGAAGCCAACCGAGAAGGACCTCGCTAATAGTTCGGAACTCCGTGCGTCGGATCAGACGACGATTACGGCGCAGGATCTCCCCGAATCATTTGAGGCACTTCTAAGCGGAATAATCGAAGCCATGCCCGAGGAGCGTAAAGTAGAGATTCGTAAGGCAGAGACGGCCGAAGCGATGGTTGACCATTTCGGGATGGGGATGGCGCTTCGCAACGGAGAACTCAACCAGCGAGGTTCTGAGGTGGTCAATTATCTCACGAGAATGGGCGTCTTCCATCGGGATGACTTTTCTAGTATTATTTTGCTCTCAGTGAATCGGAGATTGAGGGGAGAGCCTATCGACCTGAAGGCTCAAATACAGCATTGTCGCAATTACTGGGCTGAGCAGGGCATTGTTGCCCCACTGGATGGGGCTTGCCCTTCATGTGGGAAAGAGATGGAGATCATACATATCGGATCCGGTGTATCGGATGCCCATCCCGACAAAGTCTACTTTTTGGGAAGATGTCCATCGGAGCACAGTTTTCTCTACTACCACGCGGATGGTTGGAAACTCGAGGAATCGATATGGAGCGGTCCGAAATCAAGAAGCGAACAAGTCGTGCCATCCGACGAGCATAAGCCCTCTAGTCACTCTTCATCCACTGATCCAACCGCGCCCGCGGATGCACATTGAACGTTCGGTTCAGAAAATGAAGAAGAAAGCGACCATAGGAATCGTGATTGGTGTAGCGTTACTTTTGTGTATCATGCCCTGTATCGACTACCAAGGAGCGTTCTATGTCCAAGTGACTTGGCGCATTCAAGAAGCAAAGCCAACTGAGCATACTGTCACATTTACAGGGGATTCGTTTGAAGTTCCGGCAGGTGGGTCCGTCACCCAGATCCATAAACTGATTGGAGGCGGCCAGAAAACTCCACTTTACGATATCCGTGGTTGGAGATTGAGGTCACTTGGGCAACCGCTGCTTGTTGACGGACGTGATCTATCCCCGAAGGAAGTTCGCATATCTCGGACGAAGGGGAAACTCCACATTCTTGGAATTGGCTCTGCACCGGCTATGGAGGCGTGCATTGTATTGAAAGATTCGCAAGAGAACTTGCATCGCTGACACCAACATCAAGAGATCGAAGTCGTGGCGCACCAACCGGCCATAAGCTTTTCAAATCCACTTAATTTTCCTTTCAATCGCGCCGGTGGGCGCACTTCAACGTTGGGCGAAATCCTCATCGTGAGCACGATTCCATTCCTCCTGATTGCTTGGGTGATTCACGTCGTTTTGGCGGCGGTGGTGGTGTGGCCGGTCGTGTTTGTCACCCGGAACCGGGTTCACTGGCATTCCTGGGAATTGCTCGCGGTCGTCATCCCGTTCTGTGTTTGGGTGGGATTGATGTTCTCCGACATGTCCACAGGCTCGAAGACGCTCTTGAATCTTGTGGTTGAGCCGGGCATCCTCGCTTTAGCTTTAGCTCTCGGAGCATTGGCGCGAGTCGCGCTGAGTACCAGTTTGCCAGAGAAGACAGCATCCACAATGACAATTGTTGGGCTGTGCTTTGTTGCTGCCGGTGTCTTTTGGATTGTCCCGATGCTGCCAGAATGAGAGCGCCCGACAATATCACCGGACCGCATGCCGGCGGGCGTCGTCGGTTGCCAGTCCGGACGCCACGGACCACCCGGGACGGCAAGGTCCGCGCCACGCAACAAGAATTCCCGCAATCGGGAAGAAATCCGTCTTGTGATGCACCTTTGAGGGTGCTACGCTCTGCTCATGAAGCTGAAGGCAATCATTCACGAAGCTGAAGAGGGCGGCTATTGGGCTGAGGTTCCCGCATTGCCGGGTTGTGTCAGCCAGGGCGAGACCCGGGAGGAACTCGAGGAGAATCTGCGCGAGGCCATCGCGGGCTGGCTCGAGGCGGGCGAGGAAGAATTTGTTTCGGCACCCAAGCAGCAGATTCTTGAAGTGGCGGTATGAAGGCCGTAACAGGAAAGCGGATGGCCGCCTTGGCCGAGCAAAAGGGCTGGATATTGTCGCGCATCAATGGAAGTCACCATGTTTACACGAAGCCAGGCAGGATCGAGCGAGTGGTGATCCCGATTCACGGCAACCGCATGCTGAAGATTGGCTTGCAGCGTGCTGTGATGAAGATCATCCCGGTGACCGAGGGCGAACTTTGACCTCTGCCCAACAAGGCATGGGTGGCAAGCCGGTAACACGCCTCAGCAACCCCATCATTCGCACTCATTCCCTCCGGCTGCCACCACATTATCGTGCCAAAAAATGAACGCTTTTCTTCTCGCAAAATTCCGAATTGGCGCTAAAACACCCCCATGAGTATCGCTGAAGTTCGTAACCTTCCTCTGCGCGAGAAGTTCCAGATCCTTGAGGTGATCTGGGATGAGTTGAGCGCTCGAGTGGATGAGATGACCGTCTCCCCCGCTGTTCGTGACCTTCTCGATGAGAGAATTGAGCGTATCCAGAACGGAGCTGTTGATGTGCACGACTGGGATTCGGTGAAGTTTTCAATTGGGCGGCTGAGGGGCGCCCGCAGGGCCGGCCAAAGCCGGTAGCGGGGCAGCTTGCGAGCGCGTTGCTCGGCGAACCGTTCGACCCGCAGACATTGCTCGAGCACGCCGCCAGTTGGCTGCAAGTGCCCTGCCATTGCCTATCCTCCCGTTCTTCAAGGATGAAGAACGGCATCAGTCTTGAATCCCCGAAGATGGCCTTGGCGCGGGCGGCGAAATCCGGCATCTTGAACTCGGCCGGAGCTTGGGGGAGCGGCGGACAAATGCGGGCAACGGGGCGGGTCCGGTTCAAGACCGTGACTTCCGCCCATTGCGCAACCAGCGCCAGGACCGCCATCAGAAGTCGTGATGGACTTGCCGAATGGTGACCGTCTTCATGTGCCACAGGATGTCCCACACCGCCCCCGGCGTCAAGCGCCGGATGCCGTTTTCCGTGTCGGGCTTTCCCGTTGACCGCTCCCACGGCCAGCGGCAAGGATGGGGAACCTTGGTTTGGCTTCATCGAAAGAAGTCATCGAAAGAAGTCTTGCAGCACTGCCCAAAAAGAGTAGGGTTTCCCGCGTGCCACGGAAAATCCGCGACCTTCTCAAAGACCTTCGGCAAGCGGGCTTCGTGCTCGTTTCCGGTGGCAAGGGAAGTCACCGCAAGTTCTCCGCCAAAGACGGCCAGATCGTCACCATCATTCCCGGACGCGATGGCGACGACGCCAAACCCTATTTGGAACGGCAAGTTCAGGATAAGATCAACGAAATCAAGCCATGAAAATCACCGCAGAAATCCGCCGCCGCGCCGCCGCCTATCGCAAATCGGTGCGGTGGAGCGAAGAAGACGATGCCTTCATCGGCAGTATCGAGGGACTTTGCGGCGATTGCCATCACGGCAGCGATCCGGTGGAAGTCTTCCGCACCTTGAAACGACTTGCCGAGGAAACGGTGGCGGAATGGGACGCCGCCGGTTTGACCCTGCCCGAATCTTCCGCCGCCGGGAAATCCCCAACGGACCCCGCCGCCACCCGCAAAGCCATGGGTCTTTCCCAAACGGAATTCGCCCGTCTGTTAGCCGTCAGTGTCCGCACCCTTCACAAATGGGAACAATACACCAGCCGTCCAAGCGGTGCCGCCAAAACCCTGCTCAAAGTCGCCGCCGCCAATCCCCAGGCGGTCCGGCAGGCGCTCCGTTCCGTTTGAACCGCCCCGGCGCGGAGGTGCCGCGAAGGTTCCGCCGCATGCCGGCAAACGCCAAACGCACGGCCACCGCCAAGGACGCCCTGCGCTTCCTCTGGGATTTCCTCGGATGGACCGGATCGAAACGCCCCGTCGCCCTTGGTCTGGTCGGCCCACTGCACGCGGAATTCAACACCTATCGCAGAATCGCCGACCGGATGTGCCGCCGCTTCGATTCCCGCTTCCCCTTCGCCAATCTTTTCTGATATGAAACACACCTACAAACTGATAGCCAGTCGCGGCAACGAGATTGTCTTCGACGACCGCCTCCAAGCCGACAGTCCCCGTGCAAGGCAAAACCAGGATAGGCGAATATTGAGGTTGTAATGTTCATGGAGTATTCTGAAATGTTAGTGTGTATTACATGGTCGTCGTTACAGCCGTTTGGCCGAGAAATTGCGGATCCAACCCATCGACTCAAAGCCCCAGGTGAAGGTGACGCCGCCATGGTCCAGGGTCTGGCCGCCGATGCACTCGCCCATCTTCTCATCCCGCAAGTCGGCTATTTTCTCGCCGTCCACCCAGACTCGGATGCGCGTGCCGCACACTTCGATCCGCACCTTGTTGCCGTTCACCGGGTCGGGCTTCAGCCCTTTGCCTTCAGCCAGGGTGCGGCTGCCGTCGCTGGTCGGATCGCCGTAACCGACGGGTGTCTTGCAATAGGCATTGTAACCGCACCCAAGGCCCCAAGTGCCGTCGGCGCCAAGACTCAGGCCATACCCGCTGCCGCCGCGCTCGTTCCAGCTTTCCTTGGCATCGGCGACATGGAAGCCGATGCCTGCGGATCGGAAGTCCGCTCCCAGCCCGTGCGGATTGAACGCCGGATCCACGCCGTTCATGCCAAGCTCGAACTCCACGCTGTAGTCCTTCCATTCCGCGCTGCCGATGTTGGTCACGAGCGTGGCCCCGCGGCCATTGCCGCTATGACCGTAGTTGAATCCAGGTTGCGCGGCAGGCAGCGAAACCAGCTTGTCGCCCCGCACTTCAAACTGCGTCCGCCACGGTGTCCAGTTCACACCGCCGAAGGCCAAGGGCCCTTCGCCCGCCGGCGGCGTCCCGCCAATCAACGCCACCCGCAGTGACTGAATGTGTTCGAGACCCACGGACGCCTTGCCGAATAATGTTACAAGCTCGACCGACCCCAGCTTGATGACGCCTGTCACCTTGTCGCCGTTGACGAGATCGATGACGGCGTTTTGATGATTCTCGGCCATTTTGATGGCAACGACCCGCTCTAACGGAATGTCCATCCTGGCCAACGAGGCCTCCACGGGCATCGCCCCGATAGCGGGGGTACCGATGATGTGCGACCCGTCTATCAGATCGAGAGTCAGACGCAGTGCATGCTCTGTCTTCTCCGGTTCTGCCAAACCTGTGGACAAAAGCGAGCATGCTGCCAGAAGTACCATGCATTGTATTGGCGTGTTCATTGCTCTTAGCTGGTGTTGTTTTGTTGGGTGCCGGGCACTTTCACTGTCTCTCGACGGGATCAATGACTTTGGTGACGACAAAAAAGCTACGATATTGAAATGGCTGCTGCGCTGCGGGTGAGAGCCACGATGGAGGACCGGAGAACTCACCGGCCTCGTAGCCTTCAAGACGATAACGCACGCCTTTCCGGATCTGGAGTTTGCCTCGAATCTCAATGCGCGCATTATCCTTGAGCGGCTGTCCATCTATCTCGGATACCGCCATCGGATTGGTGAGCATGACATCCTCCGCGAAGACGCCGGCAATGGTCATGCGTGTGCCAAGTGGCTTGCCCAAATAGCCGGTAACCTTCGCTGGTGGATTTAAGTCTCGGACGTTGGACTCGGCACCCGCCAGCGAGCAAAGCGCAAGGGCTGCAACGAATAGCGAAGCTATGGTAGTTTTCATATACAGGTAAGACATCATGGTTATGAGCGATTTCATACTGGTCAGACACTCGTACTGGTGAGTTCTTAGGACATTGTCGGCATATCCATAGCACCCAATCGGAGCGGGTAGTGTAAAATGTTTGTAAAATGGGTCCTTGGGTGGGGATTTTCGGTGTTAGGGCCAGGTCGGGTTTGCTGGACTTGGTGACAAATCGGTCATTTGACCCATTCGTAACTCATTGATTGGGAACAGATGACATCTATTGGCCGAGGTGACAAAGTTCTCATGAGAAAGTGAAAAGCGGCGGCGGTTTTTCGGGCGGGGGATCCGTGAGTTGCGGAGTTCAGGAATCCGGCACGTCCGGCTAGAAAATCGATGAGTGTTCTTCTGGACCCGGTTGGCCACCCAACGCAGCCATCAGGATTTCACCCCCCCGGATCAGGAAGCCTGGAATGAGCGGCCGCACCCGCCAAGCTCACCTCAAAAATCAATACTCCTCAATCGTCAATCAGCCCACGCCCTGGCCAGCGCCCGCCAGAACCCTTGCGCATGTCCCAGGGTTCCACGGGCAGGTGGATCCTGAGCGCGGCACTGCCGAGGCCGATCACGGACGGTCTCCTTTCCACAAGGCGGGAATCCGCTCGAAGAGGTCCGCCAGCATGGCGAGCGCCGCGCGGTCCGCGAGCAGCAGGCGCAGTCCGCCCGCCGTTTCGATCACCAGGCGGGGTCCGCCCGTCACGACCGGCGCGGCCGGGCTGCTTCCCGTCCTCGCTGGCCGCCCGGATGCCGGGATCGGCTCCCGACCAATCACCGCCGTAATCCTCGACAACGGCACGCAGCGTGCCCATGATCACGCCGCATGACGAAATACGCCACCCGCAAGAAGGCATTCGCGGAAGCGCTGACTCAGTTCACCGCCAGTCTGCGCGACTACTTCAACAGTTGGACCGAACAGGACGAGGAGCGCCTGTTCACCCTCCTTTCCGCCACCCCGGCCCGCTTCATTCTTTCCACCTGCCACCACAACGACTATCGAACGAACCTGACGCTGGAGCAATACTGGAGCCGCTTCAACATTGTCACCCGCGAACATTTCCACCACACCGGCGGCAAGCTGGAGAACCGCCGCGAGGTCGTCGAGGCGCTGGTCTTCAACTTCGAGGAGTCCATGCCCTCCCGTACCCTGCGGAGTTCCGCCAAACAGGAACAATACGAATTGTACGCCACCCACATGGCGGAAGAGTCCTGAGGAAGACCCGCCGTCAAGACCACCGCCCGAATCCGAACCGCCATCCCCTGACGATGCCATGAATCAAGAGCAGACTGTCATCATCATCGCCGGGCCGAATGGCGCGGGCAAGACGACGTTCGCCAGGGAATTCCTGCCACAGGAGGCGAACTGTCACAGGTTCATCAATGCGGATCTCATTGCGCTGGGGCTATCTCCATTCCGCCCTGAGGAGGCTGCGCTTCGGGCCGCCAGGTTGATGTTGGGGATGATCGCGGAATGTGTGAGCCGCGGAGAGAGTTTCGCGATCGAGACCACCCTCAGCGGGCGCACCTATGCGCAGATGATTCCGCAGTGGAAGCAAGCGGGCTATCAGGTGACTTTGTTCTTTCTTCATCTTCCCAGCGAGGAACTGGCGGTCGCACGCGTTGCGGATCGCGTGGCACAGGGCGGGCACCACGTCCCGGAGCACGTGATCCGGCGGCACTTCCGAGCGGGACTCGCCAATTTCCATGCCCGCTACAAATCACTTGCGGACGTTTGGAGGCTCTACGATAATTCCGGCGCGAGGCCGATTCTGATCAACTGCAATGACGCACCATGAGGACTCCCCAATGGATTCAACAAGCTGACCAGGCGCTGGTTCGTGCCGCTGCTCGAGCCAGAGCCATTGCTGCCAGCACCAACACGCCGATCCACGTCATGAAGGACGGGAAGATCGTCAAAATCATGCCGGTAACAAGTCCGCCCCCCTCCTCTGCGCCACCTGAGGGATCACCAAGATGAGGTTCCCCAGAACCATAGGCCCGAAATCCGTCGGGTCTTTCCGGTCCGGGAAAGGTGCCTCTTCACCGATCATAGCCCGAAGAGGTCCGTCAGCATGACGAGCGCCGCACGCTCCGCGAGCAGCAGGTGCAGTCCGTCCGCCGTTTCGATGACCAGGCGGGGCGCGCCCGGCACGACCGGCACGGCCGGGCTGTTCTCGACTTCAACGAACCGCGTGGCGGCGGCCCGTCCGTGACGTCCCCGTGACCGGGGTGAGTATGCAAAAGACATGGCCGCAGTCTGGCCGCCTCCCCACCCTGGCTAAGGCGGCAATTTTTTGACATTTACAGACATTCAAAAACAAGGGCTCCTTCCGCCAATTCCGATGTTTGACCACAGATCATTGAATGTTGGAAGTTGAATGTTGAATGTTGAAATCTTCGGCGTGCCTCATGGGAACCCCGCAGCTCTAACGGTTGAGCTAAAGCGGTGTGGCGGGCTGCGCCCTTCCCACCGCACTCCAGACTTGGTCTCGCGCCTGGGCGGTGCAGGTATGGAGTGCGGTGGGAAGCGCAGCGCCACACCGTTGCGGCCAAGTCTCGGCGCTCCCCGGAAGGTGCCAAGTCATTTTCCGGGATGCATTGCCCATGCCTTGTCAATTCCAGGTCCAGCCCAGGAAGTGTGAGGTTGAGCAATTCGGTCAAGGGACCGCCGCTTGGTTGAGTGCCAAGAGGTTTTCAAGGATGGCATCGTCTGTTAGGTCGGCGGGCCAGCCATAGGCGGCGGCGACGGCGGCGTCCAGTTTCGCGTGGCAGGCGGCGAGCCAGGCAGGGCGGACGTTGTAAAGTTTGGTCAGCGTGCGTTCCTTGAGGCGGGCGGCGCAGGCGGCGTCCCGCGCCACCAGGCGCGGCCAGCGCACGGTGCCGACCTTGAACGCGCCTGCCTGCGCCGACGCGGCAGGCAGGCCCCGGTCGGTTGCCGTCGCCAGGTCAATGAAGCGGTCCCACGGGCCGCCGACCGTGCCGGGAAACTCCGTGACTTCCTCGCGGGTCCATTCGGGCGGGTTCAACCAGTGGTCGCGGACTCGAACGGCGCTTCATACTTGACCGCGTCAGCCATTGGCATCCC
>JAPLUI010000055.1 GCA_026397725.1 Verrucomicrobiota bacterium
AAGAATAACCGGCGGCGGTGAGACTGTTGTAAAGCAGCCCGCGCCACCCGGCGTCCATCACGTTGGGGTCGACAGAGTAGCCGGCGGTGATCGAGTCGCCGACGGGCATGATCGCGCCGAGGTCACGCGCCGCCTGGGTCTGGCTGGAAACCAAAGCGACGCCGGCCACAAGACCCGCAAGCCAATGTCGCACCTGCGGCAACACCATGAAGCCGCGGCTGTGTGAGTCTTGTGGATTTCCCGCAGGTGCTTTCACGATCAGTTTTCCGCCCCTTCCACGCGGAAGAACTTCCGTTCGGCGGCGATGGCGATGCTCGCCTTGTATCGATCATAGCCGGTGGGTGCTCCGGTTTGATCGTCGGGCGCCGGGACGACGGCGCTGGTGATCCATGAGCCCGGGCCCAGGGTGGTGCTTTCCTTGAGCAGATAGCCGGCTCCGGTCTCACGTTGCAGCCAGTGCAGGATGAAATTCCCGCCGACCTTTTCGTTGCCCACCACCGTGCCGATGCTGGCGATTGGCGAGGTGCCGAAGAGGAACTCCTGGAGGTTGGTGAAACCATCGCCATCCGGGTCATCGGTGCGCCCGCGTTGGCCGGGTGGAATTTGCTCCGACCATGCATCGTAACCGGCCACGATGGGCACGGTCCGGACTTGCACCGCGTTGAACTGGATATTGTTTGCCGTAAGGTGGATTGTCTGCGTCGTGGCGGCGGCGGTGAACGTGCCGATCGCGTACTGGCCCGTCGCGGCCAAACTCACCGCTCCGTCGTACGTCGTGGGGGTGCCGCCATAATCCACGTTACTGGACCACACTTGGACGGCATATTGCTGGCCTGCAACCAGATTCTTGAGAGTGACCGTCAGGGTTGCGCCCGAACCGCTATTGGCAAAAACAGCGCCCTTCAGGATGCCGTTGTAGCTTGGCGGACTGGATAAAGGAAAATAGGCCCCACAGGCCTGGCCACCGGCTATCGTGACGTTGGTCCCGCCACCGCCGATCCCCCCCACGGCAAAGGCCACGCCGTTGACCGTTTGTGGGCCCACATCAGAGCCAAATGCATACGCATACACGGGGGTGCCGGTGTTGAGCACATCGCTGGCGGCGGCGATGTTGTGGGCGGTGCCCCAGTTCATGACCCCGGGCGGAGTGGTGTTCCCGGTGACCGTGACCTTGACCTCGGCCGAGGTGGCCGAGAGACCCGTGTTGTCCCACACCTTGGCTGTCAGCTTATGGAGGCCTGTCGGCACGCCGCTCCAGACATAGCTGTAAGGCGGGGTGGTGACGTCGGCGCCGAGTTGGGTGGTGCCGTCGTAGAAGGACACTCGGGTGATGGTACCGTCGTCGGCAGCCGTGGCAGTGATCGTGATGGTGGCGCCCGCGGCCACGGTCGCGCCGTCGGTCGGACTGGTGATGGAGACCGTCGGAATGCCGGGGTCGGGCACGGTTCGAACTTGCAGCGCGTTGATGAGCCCTTGGGGGATTCCCCCTACCGCAATGAGCTGCGAGGTGCCGCTGGCGGTGAACGTGCCGGTTGCGTATTGGCCTCTATCACCATTAGCGGCCATTTTCCCCAGCAAAGACACTGCACCGTCGAGCGAAGTGTAGTCGCTTGGGCCGGTATTGATATTGTTATTGTTGGACCAGACTTGGACGGCATAATTGGTCCCGGGAGTCAGGTTGTTGAGAGTGAGCGGAAAGGCCGTATAGGTCCAATTGGCACCGGTGAGGATGGTATTGTACGCAACGCTCAATCCGGCATCAGGGCCGAAATGAGCTCCTGAGTAACTGGCGGACGCGTAGCCGAAAGTGACGTCGGTCCCGCCACCGTTGATCGCCCCTGCCGCGAATGGCACGGTGTTGACGGTAGCCCCCCCGTTACCAAATGCATACGCATACACCAAGGTGCCCGTCTTGATTACGTCGCTGTCGCCGGTGATGTTGTGGGCGGTGCCCCAGGTAACAGTGACCGGCGGTGGAGGACCCGCCAGACTCACCCTCGATCCGGGCGCGCCGTCATTCCGGACCACCAACAGGGTGTCAAAGTTTCCGGAGGTCACCTGGGTGGTTCCGACCATGACGCCGGTTTTTGCCAGTGCCGTGATCCAATTGGCTTTCGTAAAGTTGTCACGCGTCAAGGATCCGGTCCAAGTTGTTTGAAATACGAAACTGCCGACGCCGACGCTATCAAAACTCACCACGCTGGCAGGGCTCATGGAAGGGTCGAGCGTGGCGGAGTAATTGCCGCTGATGTCAATCCTGGCGGAGGCGTTGTTAGCCAGTCCGTAGGCGCTGCCACGCGCCCATCCGATGTTAGAGCCTGCCCCTCCGCTCAGCGACATCGTGCTGCCGTTGCCGACACGATACCCCAAATTCAACACCGTGCCACCCGTCTGGGTGAACGTGCCGCTACCCACAGGCGTGACAACACCGCCTGTTTGCTGGGTTGCGCCCAGCGTGCCGGTGTTGGAAAGCGTGTAGTGGATATGGTCGCCCATCGCGATACTCTGCGGCACCGACAGGCTGCCGCCCGACTGGTGCCAGTAGTAAAACGCGGTGCCGCTGTTACGGGCGGCCCAGTCACCGGGGCCGCCGCCGCTGGTGATGGCGCCCGCAGTGTGGGTGACGGTCACGGCCAGCCCATCCTTGGCGATGTCGAAGGGCGTCGATAGATCAAACGCACCGCACGTGCCGTTGCCGCCAATCACGCCGTCAGTGCCCGGCGCGGGGAGGCCGTGGTCCCATCCGCTGCCGGCGAACGCGTTGCCGTTAGAGTTCAGGGTGGTCACCGGCGCCGTCAACGCGGTGTGCCATTGCTGGGCCAGCCACTCGTAGCCGGCGGCATTGGGGTGAACTGAATTGGGGGGGGGTGAATCCATTCCGGTCGCAAAGGGAAAGCCGGTGTAGAGGTCCACCATGGCCACGTTGTAGCCCAGCGCCTGCTTCTCACCGACCAAGGTGGCGAGGCCCGCATTGTAGGCGGCGACCCAGGCGTTGTCGGGCG
Organism: Verrucomicrobiota bacterium; assembly: GCA_026397725.1. Classification (GTDB taxonomy): domain Bacteria; phylum Verrucomicrobiota; class Verrucomicrobiia; order Verrucomicrobiales; family Akkermansiaceae; genus Luteolibacter. The sequence continues at coordinate 3,003 of JAPLUI010000055.1, forward strand.
AGAACACGGGCACGATCTTCGCCACGAACAGCTTGGTCGCGGGTGTCCGGGCATGAACCGTGTCGATGATGTCCGAGACGTTGCTCACAGCGGCGGGCGCGTTGTTGTCTCTGATGTCGTTGGTGCCGGTCATCATCGCGATGATGGCGGGAGTTTTCCCGCTGGCGGCCAGGGTCGTCAGCCAGGAACCGATGAACTCCCGGACCGCGAGGGTCCGCCAGGTCTCGGTCGTGCCGCTGTCGTGCCAGGTCTGATCGATGGGCGTGGTGGGCAGGCGTCCCGGATTGACATTGGCGGTCCCGACATACTGGAAAGAATAATGATCGAGTCGCCGACGGGCATGATCGCGCCGAGGTCACGCGCCGCCTGGGTCTTGCCGGAAACCAAAGCGACGCCGGCCACAATGCCTGCAAGCCAATGTTGCACCTGCGGCAGCACCGTGAAGCCGCGGCTGTGTGAGTCTTGTGGATTTCCCGCAGGTGCTGTCACGATCAGTTTTCCGTGCCTTCCACGCGGAAGAAGTTCCGTTCGGCGTCGATGGGGATGGTCGCCTTGTAGCGATAATAGTCGGTGGGTGCTCCGGTTTGATCGTCGGGCACTGGAACTACGGCACTGGTGGTCCATGAGCCTGTTTCCATGGCGGTGCTTTCCGTGAGCAGATAGGTGGAGCCGGTCTCACGTTGCAGCCAGTGCAGGATGAAATTCCCGCCGACTGTTTCGCTGCCCACCAACGCGCCGTTGCCGGCAATCGGCGAGGTGCCGAAGAGGAACTCCTGAATGTTGGTGAAGCTGTCGCCATCCGGGTCGGCACTCCGTAAGGCGTCCGCACCGCTGAGGCCGTATTCGGTAGTAGCCCATGCTTCGTAGGCTGCCGCAACGGACGCGGTCCGAACTTGGATCGCGTTGATCTGTTTTCCGGGGCCCCCTACCGCAATGACCTGCGTGGTGCCGCTGGCGGTGAACGTGCCGGTTGCGTATTGGCCTCCATTACCAACATATGTGCCATACCCTCCGGTGGCGTCCCTATTCCCCAGCAAATGCACGCCGTCGAGCGAAGTGTAGACGCTTGGGCCGTTATTGGGATGCTTCATGCTGGACCACGCCTGGACGGTATAAGCGGTCCCGGGAGTCAGGTTGCTGAGAGTGAGCGGAAAGTCCGAGCCGGCCCAATTGGCGCCGGTGAGGATGGTGTTGTACTCAGCGCTCACTGCATTAGGGCCGAAATAAGGTCCTGACCAATGATTTCCGTTGATGTAGCCAAAAATGACATCGGTCCCGCCACCCCCGCCAGCCCCCGCGGCGAATGGCACGGTGTTGACGGTGGCCCCCCCGTTGCCAAAGGCATAGGCATACCGCAAGGTGCCGGTTTTGAGCACGTCGTTGTCGTCGGTGATGTTCTGGGCGCTGCCCCACGTGATGTTGGTGACCCAGACGTTGACCACGGCCGAGGTGGTCGAATGGCCGTCATTGTCCCACGCCACGGCTTTCAGCACATGAAGGCCGTTCGGGGCGCTGTTCCAGTCATAGCTGTAAGTGGAGCCGGAGCCGATCTCATCGCTGCCGAGCAGCGTGGTGCCCTCATAGAAGTCCACCTTGGTGATCGTGCCGTTGTCCGTGGCGATGGCATCGATCGTGAAGGTGGGCAATACGGTCGCGCCGTCGGCCGGGCTGGTGATGGCGACCGTCGGCGGATCAATGACGGTGACGTTGACCACGGCCGAGGGGGTCGACATGGCGTCGTTGTCCACCGCCACGGCCTTGAGCTGATAGGTGCCTTCCGGCGCACCGTTCCAAGTGTGGCTGTATGGGGCTTCGGTGTCCTCGAAGAGCGAGGTCCATGTGGCACCGGCGTCGCTGGAGTAGGAGAAGGTCACGCTGGCGATCGTGCCGTCGTCCGAGGCCGTGGCGTCGATGGTGAAGTTGACGCCCACAGTCGCGGTGTCAGCCGGGCTGGTGATGGCGACCGTCGGCGGCGTGCCGGGTACGGGCACCGTCCGAACTTGCACCGCGCAAAGCGGACCGCCTGTACTATCACCGACACCGGGACCAACGGTAATTGTCTGTGTCGCGGAGGTGGCGGTGAACGTGCCAATCATATGCTGGCCTGTTCCGTTGTGTGACAGCAGATCATTCGCTGGGCCATCGAGCGTAATGTGCTGGCCTGCATACGGGCTCTTGGACCAAACTTGGACGGCATATACAGTGCCGCTGGTCAGGTTGTTGAGCTTGAGAGAATATAAGCCGAATGGGGAAGCGGTGTACAGGCCGCCTAACAGGATTGTGGTGTATTCAGCGCTCAATGCGGGCGCGCCGCCAAAATAAGGCCCTGCAAAAAGGGGCGGTGCCCCACCTCCAATAGTGATGTCAGTCCCGCCACCACCTGTGCCAGCAGCGGCGAAGCTCACGCCATTGAGGCTATGAGGGCCGCCGTTACCGAAATGGTACGCATACACGGGGGCACCCGTAGTGAGCACATCGCTGTCGCCGGTGATGTTCTGGGCGGCCCCCCACGTGATGTCAGTGGCCGTGACGTTGACCACGGCCGAGGTGGTCGAATGGCCGTCGTTGTCCCACGCCACGGCTGTCAGCACATGAGGGCCTGCTGGCGTGCCGTTCCAGGCATAGCTGTATGAGGGGCCGGTGTCGTCGCTGCCCAGCAGCGTGGCACCGTCGTAGAAGTCCACACTGCTGACCGTGCCGTTGTCTGTGGCAGTGGCATCGATCGTGAAGTTGACGCCCACGGTCGCATTGTTCGCCGGGCTGGTGATGGCGACCGTCGGCGGATCAATGACGGTGACGTTGACCTCGGCCGAGGTGGTCGCCATGCCGTCGTTGTCCCACGCCACGGCTGTCAGCACATGGGCGCCTTCTGGCGCGCCGTTCCAGACATAGCTGTATGGGGGGTCAGTGACGTCGGGGCCGAGTTGTGTGGTGCCGTCGAAGAACGACACCTTGGCGATCGTGCCGTCGTCTGAGGCCGTGGCATCGATGGTGAAGGTGGGCAATACAGTCGCGTTGTCGGTCGGACTGGTGATGGCGACCGTCGGCGGCGTGCCGGGTGCGGGCACCGTCCGAACTTGCATCGCGTTGAACTGGATATTATTTGCCGTAAGGGTAATTACTTGCGATCCGGTCGCGCTGGCGGTGAACGTGCCGATCGCATACTGGCCCGTCGCCGCCAAACTCACCGCTCCGTCGTACGTCGTGGGGGTGCCACCATAATCCACGTTACTGGACCATACTTGGACGGCATATTGCTGGCCATCAACCAGATTGTTGAGAGTGACCGTCATGGTTGCGCCCGAACCGCTATTGGCAAAAACAGCGCCCCTCAGGATGCCGTTGTAGCCTGCCGGACTGGATAAAGGAAAATAGGCCCCACAGGCCTGTCCGCCGGCTATCGTGACGTTGCTCCCGCCACCGCCGATACCCCCCACGGAAAAGGCCACACCGTTAACGGTTTGTGGGCCCACATCAGTGCCAAATGCGTACGCATACACGGTGCTGCCGGTGTTGAGCACATCGCTGGCGCCGGTGATGTTTTGGGCGGAGCCCCAGGTGATGACGCCCGCCTGCGCGGTGTTGAGGCTGATGGACAATGCGGCGCAAGCGGCGAGCGCCACGAGCAGGGATTTTGTAGAGCGTTGAATGGTTTTCATGGTCATGCGGCTTTCGATTTCTGATTGTTAACATTGGCGCACCGCCTGGCAATCCGACCGGGTTGGTCCGGACCACCGGCAGCGGGAGGAGCATGGGGTGGACGATGCCAGTCGTATTCCCGCCAGGCAAGCGCGAAATGGGGCTTGCGGATTGTCTATAAACCGGACAAATTTTCCGCCGTTGCGGCCGCCGATGAACAAGAACCCGCCACCCGACGCTGCGATGCCGATCCGCTTGTCGCTCGCCAGCCAGGCTGCGAACTGCATCCGCCGAGGCCTGCTCACCAACCGCTGGCAGGGCGTCCTGCCGGCGGAAACGGAATTATGCCGTGACTTGGGAGTGTCCCGCGGCACGCTCCGCAAGGCACTCGCGGCGCTCTTCGAGGAAGGCCTGTTGCGGCCCGGCGGACGGGGCGGACGACGGCATACCATTGTTGCCCGGGCCGGCAGGCGCAGGCGCACCCTCCACATGCACGCCGGCAAGTTGGTGCGTGTGCTCAGCCCGCATCCGCAGTTCACAGTTCCTGATCTCGGTGGAAAATGATTTGGCACATTTGCGCGCGGTTCCCGGGCTTGAATGGTAATGCGGGACGAAGATGACCACGGATGAAGAGGATTACAGTAGAGTAGAGAGCAGCGGGCGGCTTGCGCCAATCCCGCTGCTCCCCCTCGTCAAACCGGACGTGCAGATTTCCCGCATC
>JAPLUI010000559.1 GCA_026397725.1 Verrucomicrobiota bacterium
CATCAGCGCCTGACCCAGACTGGTTCGACCAAAGCCCGGCATGGAAGGCTCCCGAGGTCCCGCTTGGCGATGGCCGCATCCTCGTCCTGGAATCCTGAAATACACCTGACCTCGAAGGCGTCCCACCCCTCAAAAATCCGCGGCCCGAAGATATTCGAAAACAATCCTCGACAACGCGGACAGAATCGGTATTTTCGCCTTCGTGGAGATTTACCATGATTCTGACGAAATCCACCATGTCCCTGCATGATCCCGCCGGACCAAGGCCTTGGTCGGCTCCGGGGCGGGGGCTTTTGTGCCGTTTCCGCCCCCCTTTTCCCCGCCCTCCGGGCCGGCCACCGGCTCTTTCAACGGCCTTCATCCCAAAGCAATTTCTTAGCAGTCATGGCCCCGCTGGAGATAAATCTTCTAAGGAAACCGGGGTTGGTGCATCTACTACTCAGGGAGGCGGGATTATGCCCTGCGGTCAAAACCCATCACACAACAACAATACCACGATGAAACAATGGCATTACAGAATGATCCGCGTGGCTGCCATCTCGGCGGCTTGGTGTATGCAGACTAACGCAAAGGAAGCGGTCTTGTCAGGTCCGGAGCCAATCCAGATACAGCCGGTGCCAATCCAGACGGAGTCGGTCAGACTCGATCCGGCCAGACCTGCGGCGGCGGTGGATGCCGCTTGGAATTCATTTGAATTCGTCTTCACCGGCAAGCTCGACGACGTCAAGTATGGTCCCGTTGGCCAGTCTTTTCCCCCGGTGTATTCCGTCCAACTGACCTTCACCATAGAGAAATCGATCCGCGGCAGCCTGAAGGCTGGCGAGAAGGTCACCCTCCACCACTCGGCGCGTCAGCATGACCGGCCGACTTATCCTGATGAGGATGGAGCCATTTGTCTGGTTGGTGCCATGACCGGCGACCACGGGGCGCAAACCCTGGGCCGGATCGAAAAATCCGGACCCGGGAAATTGGCGTCCGTGGTCACCGCTTGTGAGTTGCCGTTAGGCTGGTCGATGACCGATGGCAAGGCCGTTTCCCCGTGGGCGGTGTTAGGCGAGGCCGTCTGGCCCAAGGCCGCCGGTAACCTGGGTGCCACGGTCGTCTGTGCCAAAAGCGGCCGCCCCGCCTTGCTCTGCGGCGGAGGGATCGAAATGACCGTCAAGCCGGTGCCTCCCGCGAAATCAATCCAGTGGACGAATCCCGATGGCGATGGCGATTACGAGATTACCGTTTCTAACAAATCAGGCGGGCCGCTCAAAGTGCCGGCCCTGCTAACAGATGGCAAGGACCTCCAGTGGGCCAACTCGCTCGCCATCCTTTGCCAGGGCAAGGCGTATCCCGCGCCCGCCTGCAAGACCGGCCTGGCCAAACTGGAGCCCGCCGAACTCCAACCCGGACAAAGCGTCACCGGCACGGTCAATGCACTCGCTCTAAGCGGCCCCGATTGGCCCCAAGGCGGATCCCGCATCAGCTTCCAGTTCTGTATGGGCGAAAAGAGTGTGTCGCATTCGTTCTACTATATGTCGCGCCACCACGACGCCATCCGCGATGCCCAACAGAAAGCCAATCCGCTGCCAGCCGCGCCGGCCATCAAGTAGGGATTCATCAGTTGGGAGGAGATGTCCACGATCATCAAAGCCAACAAGCTGAAGGCGGTGTCGCAGACCCATGACCGGACGGTCACCCTCACCACCGAGGACGGCAAATCCTACAAGGCCACCAGCCCGCAAATCGACATGATCTTCAAAGCCGTTGAGAAATCCGGCCATGCCCCGCCGCCGATGGCGAGGAAATATTGCTCCGCCGGGGAAAATATGCTGCACTCATGAGCGAAATGAATTAGATAAGGTCTTGTCATGGATCGCAACCTTCCGCCGCGCCCTCCGGATCCGCTGGTTGATTCCTTGCCCGAACTGCAGGATTTTTCACTGGTTCTTGGCGGACCGCTCTATCAACTCATCCGCAGGACGCATCTGGACGACGACGTCATGAGTCATCTCAGGCGCCGGATCGCGGTGATCTGCGGGATCATCTGGCTGCCGATGTTAGGGCTGTGTGCGGCCGGGGGGACTCTGCTGAAAGGCATTGAAATCCCCTTCCTCGGCGATGTTGAGACCCACGCGCGCTTTCTCGTGGCGGTTCCGCTGATGATCCTCGCCGAACTCATTGTGCACCAACGGATGCGCGGCATCGTGGCGCAGTTCGTGGAGCGAAAACTCATCCCGGCCGGATCGATGGAGCGGTTCCGTGAGGCGATCATCAGCGCGATGAAGTGGCGCAACTCGATCCCCATCGAGTTGGCGCTCGTGGCGATTGTCTACCCGCTCGGCTACTACATCCGCGCCGACCTCTTCGCCTTGAAGGTCTCGACCTGGTATGCGGCGGCGGGGACCCACGGTGCCACGCTCACCCTATCCGGATTCTGGTTCACCTGGGGGAGCAATTCATTGAAATTCTATATACTTACGGCATGGTGCTCTGGGTGAAAGATAACGAACCTTGAAATAATCGCAATGAAAACGCAAATCATGTTTTTTACGTCAGCGGTGGCGCTGTTTGTGCCACAAGTTTTTGCAGATAAGACTGCGTTAGATATGGCCAATGGACAAATTTGGTTTAAGCATGTTCATGAAGGAAATTATTATCAAATTGACTCGTCGTTGGATTTGGTAAGTTGGACAAGCTATTCGGATGTATTTGTAGCGGCAACTCCGCCAGCCGTATTTACGTATAACCAATCAAGTGCTCCGCACAAATTCTTCCGGGCTAAGGGCATTCCGTCGGCACAAAATTTTTCCTATTATACTCTGTGTGCAGAATATGATAATGCCAGAATTGTTTTTAGAGGAGATGTGAATTCTTTTGCTGTTAAAGCAACGCACCCAAATTATTTTGTCACTGATTACAGTTCTGGACCATATTGGACAGACTGCAACAGTACACACGTGTATACAAATTATGCGTACCCTGCCCGTGATATAAAAATTCATGAGGGTTATATGACCGAGGATAGTGTCATAGTGCACAACGATGCGGGCTTCTGGAGGCCTCAGGGCATGAATGTGACAATTGACGGTGCTGTTTTTTCATCGGGTATCAATGTGCAACAAATGGTTTTGCATAGGTACATTCCGGGCACGGCTAATCCGCCTGTTACGTGGGGTGAATATCCAAGCTTTTTTGTAATATATTGCGACGGCAACATGAGATTGATCCCATTTCCGCCCGTTGGCGTAGACCATGTTTCTGTTGGCACGTCGGTTGTTATGGGGCCAACTGATTGGGCGCTTTCAACCGACGAGCAGGAAGCTCGGCCACTGTCAGAAATTTCAGCAATAGATTATCACACCGCATTAAGAACACTGGAAATTTCCTATAGGAGTGGTGGCTCGGCAGTGTTGGATGTTAATAATGTGACACGTACGCAGTCAGTTGTAAATGTTACGGTTAATTATTCAACCGACAAACCATTTTGCACAGTGAATAGCAACTTTACTTCAAACACCAGGTGCGATACTAGCACAATGGTTTGGCAAGACTTGAGCGGTGTTATTCACACAGATCCTATTATGACTTTCAGCGGAGCAGTTGGTAGCCAGTGGCTTTTTACCAAGCCGATTGCATCATCAACTAGACCATCGGCACCCGATATATCAATCATTTTTCCATAACGCTATGGGGACAGGTGCAATCGCGTTATGGCGTTATGGCGGACGCCTGATTTTTCTCTCCCGTCCGTTCGCCACGCATCCGCGCCGCCCATGCGGGCGGACCAGTGGGCGGCCGGCGGCCGAGCCGCCCTACCGTTGCCCGGTAGGGCGCGGCGGCCTCGCCGCGCCGTGACTGCCCCCGAGGGCGGGGCGACGATGAAGGGTGAATGGGAACGCGCTTATCATTCACGCAGCAAGCACCCCACATGCTCACCGCCCATCCGGGCGGACCAGTGGGCGGCCCGGGGCCGAGTCGCCCTACCCTTCGGGGTGGTCATAGGTGGCAGCCGGGGCTGGCCAGGGGTCTCAGCCCTCACTGGCCCGCTTCGCATTCGGTGACTTTCTGGTCGTAGA
>JAPLUI010000430.1 GCA_026397725.1 Verrucomicrobiota bacterium
GAAGAGGCAATTCCAGAAGCGTCCGAGCAGCCCATTCCTTCTCCAAAAGCGGTGACGCGCCGTTGGCTTTGGACTGCGGCGAGCATCGCCGCTTTGAGAGACTGAAGAGGCAATTCCAGAAGCGTCCGAGCAGCCCATTCCCTCTCCAAAAGCGGTGACGCGCCGTTGGCTTTGGACTGCGGCGGGCATCGCCGCTTTGAGAGACTGAAGAGGCAATTCCAGAAGCGTCCGAGCAGCCCATTCCTTCTCCAAAAGCGGTGATGCGCCGTTGGCTTTCACCGCAGTCCAAATGCCTCCGTCGTCCGTCATCCGTCATCTCTTCCACTGATTACTGACCACTGATCACTGATCACTCGGCACTTCCTTTCTGCCCCGCTCCCGCTCAAACACCAGATATTCCTCGGCCGCATAAAACCTCGTCAGCGGCATGCCGAACATCTCACAGATCCGCGCCATCCGCTCCGTCGGCCCGGTGACATGTCGGCTCACGTCACCACTGCCGTTGCCGAAGATATCGTGGTCGACGGTGAGTAATAATGCCGCCTGCTCATCATGTCGGACTCTTGAAAGTAGTCAGTGTCTTAGAGGTCCTCATTTACCAACGCGGCAAGTCACATCTCCAGCGTTGCCGTATTTCGGGCCTTCAATGACCTCACGATACCACTCTTCCATGACCAAGCCTTTCCGGCTCCAATCGAACTTCTGCTCAATCACTTTTCTCGCCTCGCGCCGCATTCCCGCGAGTCTATCCCTATGGCCAATCAAGCTTCGAATGACTCGCGTCATCTCATCGATCAAATACTCAGGGTCCTTGGGTTCGATCAGGTAGCCACTATCTTCAGTTACAATCTCACTCGGACCACCGCAATTCGCAATCAGTGCGGGACAGCCGCAAGCCATGGCTTCCAACAATACATTGCCGCCTGCTTCCGCAAGGCTTGGAAACACAAAGAGATCGGCTCGTTGATAATAATTGACGATTTCTTCCTTGTTCTTGAATCCCAGGAACTCAACCACCGAAGCCAGCCCACTCGTGATGACGAGTTTTTTGCAGGCAGTCAAATACGCACTTTCACCTCTGTCACCGATCACCCAGAAACGAACCGCGCGTTTCTCGTCGGCCAGCAATCCCGCAAGCGCGCGCAGTGCATAAATCAGACCCTTGTACGGGACGACTCTCCCGACATAGAGCAAGTTCAATACATTGCCGTCATTTCCGTCGGGTCTTTCAAACGGTCGATAACTTGCCGCATCAATTCCGGTCTCGAGCATGAATCGGCATTTCCCGTGAAATTCCTCCGGAATCAGACCGAGCATGAATCGACCTACCAAGAGAATCATATCAGCCGCATGGTAGGTCTTTCGCAAGAACGGATCGTATTCCAGTCGCAGGCGGTCCAATAACCGCAATTTGAGAAACCACTCCTCATTTCCTTCGACCTCTTTTCGGAAGATCGGGGGAACCCGCTGTCCTCCACCGATTGGGCCAAGAATAAACTTCTTGCCGAGCACTCCAACCGAAGACGAATAGCGAGGTGCCATAGGTACAACCTGGTGAACCAGGTCATATTCACCAATACAAAGTGCCATCTTCTTTCCACTGGCCCAATCAAATCGATAATAGTCAAAGGAGATTTCCCCGTTCATGCGCCGGAGCAATTTGTTCTTGAAGGAGAACAGCTCCGACGGCCGGAACAATCTAACACCATCAGGAACGGAGGTTTCATCGGCAGTAAGGAGTGTGACATCGTGGAATTTCGAAATCATCTCCAACCATTTGTAACCCGAATAGCCTTCGGATTTGCCATTTGCAAGACAGCGAAATGAAGAAACCAAAACCCATTTGCGGGACAACATGTTCATTGGATTTACGAGGGTTGTAATAGGCCCGCTTTCCTCTCGCGGTAACGGGACCAATCAGGCTGGTGACGACCAGCACAAAACTGCTGTTTTCAGGACAGGCGCGGATTGTTGAACTCTTTGGCGCTTCATTGGCATCGGCGCATCGGCGTGTGGCCCGAAGGAGGGGCGGGTTCACAGCCGCCCAGGCCCATGCAGTGCGCAAGGAGCGCCGCTTGGCGGCAGGGCTTGCACGTCCCATGGGCCGCCGGACAAGAATGTCCACCCGCCACATCTCACGCCGTTGGCGACAAGTCGGCGCGGCGAGGCCGCCACGCCCTGATACCAGTTCCAAAGTTACTCATCAATCGGCGGAAGGGGGACCTCAAGTCCCCCACGCGCCGCCGATTGTGAATAACTTTGCGGATGCGCGGCAGGCATCCGCGATTACCTTGCCC
>JAPLUI010000202.1 GCA_026397725.1 Verrucomicrobiota bacterium
AGATGGATTTGACTGCTGGTGGCTGATGGTGTCTCCCCATGGGAACAGCTTTCCACTCAAGCCGCCACGCGCCCCCTTTTCCCACTCCGCCTCGGTCGGCAGTCTGTAACCCTTGGTACTCCACTTTGCGAAGGTCATGGCTCCGCGCGGTTCTTTCTCATCGCGTCATCCGCGCCTGCGCCCCGCCCATCCGGGCGGACCAGTGGGCGGCCCGGGCCGGAGCCGCCCTACCGTTCGGCAGGTAGGGCGTGGCGGCCTCGCCGCGCCCTGACTTCCCATGCGGGTGACGTGGGGATGCGAAGGTCATGGCACGCTGGATTTCCCCTAACCGGCGACGCAGGCCTCCCGGGCGGGAGTGACGATTTGCCAGAGCGGCAAGGCACGGGGTCGGCGGGGGTAACAGATGGTTGTCTCTGAATATGTTCTTAAGAACATTGTCCGTTCGGTGCACGAATACGTGCGAAGATTCGCTTTGGTGGATGGTCCGGGTGGGGTGAATGCCGGGTGGCAGGTCGGGCGCTGCCGGTGGTTGTCAGTCTGTTAGTTCATCACGCGTCTGCCATCGCTCATAACCAAAAGGAGTCAACGAAGAACCGGTGGCCAGGAAGCTTGTTCCGGACCTGAGCCGGCTTCCAGCAGGTGCTTGCGCCATTCCGCCAGCAGCTTGCTCTGTGGGCAAAGGGTCAGGAGTTGTGCGGTTGGAATGGAATCGGCGATGCGTCCATCTTCCAGCACGATGAGCCGGTCGGCCGCGAGGGCGCCGGCGTCGAAAGGATCATGGCTTACCGTGATGGCTGTTAGCTTGTGGTCTGCGACCAAGGTGCGGAACAGGACGATCATCTCCCGCTTCAGGATCAGATCGAGCGCGGTGAACGGTTCGTCGAGCAACAGGGCCTCCGGGTGCCCCGCGACCGCGCGGGCGAGGGCCGTCCGTTGTTGCTCGCCACTCGACAACTGCCCCGGACGGCGGCGCTCCAAGCCGTCGAGGCGGCAGGCGCTCATCGCCGCGGCGGCTGCGGCATGACGTTCGCGACGACCCCACGGTTTCCCGGCGAGGCCGAAGTACACGTTGCCGCGCACAGTCAGATTGGGCCACAAGCCCAAATCCTGGAAGACCATGCCCAGGCCGCGTTGCTCCGGGGGCACGAGGAGGCGGTGGTTTTCCGTGACGACGCGCCCGGCGATTTCGATCCGGCCTTCGGCAGGAGCCTCGAAGCCGGCGAGCAGCCGCAACAGGGTGGTCTTGCCGGCACCTGACCTGCCGCATAAGACGACATGCGCCCCGCGTGCAATCTCCAGGTTGATTTCACGAAGAATGACCTGTCGGCCCCGGGTGGCTGTTAGGCTGGTGATCCGGATGAGTGGTGGTTGCATGGGTCGGTTAGGTTCTCACACGGTTACTCGCCGAGCCGGGGCTCGGCGTTCCCAGGGAAAACAGGCTTCCAGCCTGTGAGGGCAGACAGTGCGTCCCGCCTGTCCGCCCATGGAACGACAGGCCGGAAGCCCGTCGGCTGCTGGGAGCGCCAAGCACCGGCTTGGCGCGTTCTTCTCCGCGCGGCCTGGGTTGCGGATTCGATGCATGCAGGGTCATGGGTCGGTTAGGTTAGGTTCTCACACGGTTACTCGCCGAGCCGGGGCTCGGCGTTCCCAGGGAAAACAGGCTTCCAGCCTGTGTGGGCAGACAGCGCGTCCCGCCTGTCCGCCAATGAAACGACTGGCCGGATGCCTGTGCGCCACTTTGCGATCTTGGCGGCTTGGCGGTAAATATGCATGTTACTGAAAAGGCTCAAGTGCGGCGGGGGATGAGTATTGCCAGAACCGAGTGCACGGCCACCGCGAGCAGCGGCAGCGCCGCTTGCCCGAGGCAGAGGGCCGCCACCAGCTTCTCGGGAGAATTGTCCATCACGGCAAACAAGCGGGTGCCATAACTCGACGCCCCCGGCGGCTGCAATAGCATGGTGGTGGAGACATCGGCAAGCGCCAACAGCGCCACCAGCACGAACACCCCGATCACCGGACGCCACAGCACCGGCAGGGCCACGACTAACAGAAATCGGCCGGCCGGCACCGCGTGAACCCGTCGCGCGTCGAGCATCGAGCGCGACAGCCGCCGCCACGCCAGCGCCAGAAGGATGGCCGCCAGCGGCACGAAGCGCCAACCGATGGCCGCCCCGACGGCAATCTCACTGCGCAGCAATGCCGCCACCGGCGCGGGCATGGCCGCCGTCGCTGAGACCACTCCGAGCGCATGCAAGGCGGATGGCAGCGCGAGGAATCCCAGACCCAACGCAAACACCAGACGAAACCGCAGCCGCGAGTGCCCGACCCCGGCGGCAATCACCAAGCCTAACAGGACTGCCGTGAGCGCGGCCCCGACCCCATACCACGCCGTGGGCGCGGCACTTTCCAGCATGACCTGCCCGGCTTGCCGGAGGAAATGCCCGCGACCCAGGCCCGCCAAGGGTCGCACGAGCCCGGCAAACGCGGGCAGCAGGAACATGCCCGCCGCCGTGAGCATGCCGAGGCCGGTCCAGCAAGCAGCCCATCGGCTGCCAGGCTGGATGTCGGCGGTCCGTCCGAAGTCCACCCGCACTGCGGGCCCGTGGAGTTTTCGCGCCAGCACGATGGCGGCAAACGCCACCGCCGGGAGCACCAGCAACCCGGCACTCAGCGCCTTGAGTGAGGCCACGGCGAAATCGTTCCGCGCGGACAAGGCGGTTAGAATAACACTCGCGACTCCGTGCGATCCGGTGATCTGCCCGCAGCCGGGGTCCGAGAGCGTCAGCACGCCGCCGACCACCGCCGCTGCCGCCGCGCTCGGCCAGGTGGCCCGCAGGCATTGGCGCAGCAGGTGCCGGATGCCGCCACCCACCAGCGCGGCTTCCCGCTCGCTGGCGGTGATCAGCGACGCCTGTGCCATCGCCGCCAGCGCCACCAGGGGAAACACCTGGGTCGAATACGACAACACGCAACCGGAAAACCCGTCCAACCACGATTGGCGGGCGAAGGAAACGAACGGCTTCAAGCCTTGGAGTCCGATCGCCCACAGGAATGGCGGCATCACCAGCGGCAACAGCAGCAGCGCCAGACAGAGCCGCTTGAACGGATAGCGGAACAGCCCCGACACCACCCCGTAGGGCCAGCCAAGCGCAAACCCTAACAGCGAAACCCATAACACCTGGCGGCCGCTTTGTGCCAACGCCCGCAGGAACGGACGATAGAACACCTCGCCCCAAGTCGCGTCCGTGGCACCTTGCAGCGCGCTCGCCGCCAACCATGCGCTCGGCAGGAACGCCGACACGAACAACCCCACCCACAGCCAGCGTGCCATTGCCCCTGGTGCTGGAAAACGCCTCCGCAAGCCGCCGCGATGAAGCCCGAAAAGAGAATTAGAAACCACGGATTTCACGGATTTTACGGATTAAAGAGTTGAACAGGAGGAAACAAAGGAAACGGAGGTATCCTTGACCTATTTCTCTGTTGCCTCTGTTGCCTTCTGTTCAAATTCTTGTCTTCTCTTCAGCCGTGGATTTCCTGTTGAATATGGAAACTCTTCCAATAATTCTATCAACATCTTGATTTTTCTTCAAGGTAACTGACCTGCATACTAACCAAATAACCTCTTCATTCATTCCGCGTAATCCGTGTAATCCGTGTAATCCGTGGTTAAAGAAAGCTGCTCTAACATTCCAAATTTTCCTTTTGGGTTCACCGCTGTTGTCGTTCCACCCATTGTTTGAGAAAGCCCCGTTGAAGTTCCTGTTCTTTCTTGGCGAGGGCCGCCCAATCCAAGGGCATGGCCTTGACCTCCGCCAGCCCGAATCCAAAAACCTCGGGACTCGCCACCCCGGCCCTGACCGGGAAATGCGCGGCCTCGGATTCGGCCATGAACCGCTCCGTCTCCTCGGACGCCAGAAACTCCGCCAACTTCCGCCCGTTCTCCGCATGCGGCGCGCCGGCAATCCGCACGGCGACACACGGGATCACGACCACGCCGTCCTGGCCGTCCTTCTGGTCGGGCACGATCCAGCCGACCGGCTTCTCATCGCGGATGGCGACGCTCACGTCGTCGCTGTCGGTCAACCCGAACGCGAACTCGCCGGCCGCGACCCGGCGGCGCACTTCGCCATTGCTGGAAAGCATGGTGCCGCCGTGGCGGGCGAAGTCATCAAAGAACTTCGCCGCCCGTTCGTCGCCCCATTTCGCGAACAACGCCGCGGCATGCATCGAGGTGGTGCCGAACAAGGGATTGGCCAGACACGTGTGGGCCGCGAAGCGCGGCTCGGCGAGTTCCGCCACAGTGGCCGGCTGCGGCCCGTCCGCCACGCTGGGCTTGTGATAGATGATCACCCGCAAGCGGGCCGCCGCCCCGGCAAAAAAGCCCTCCGGGTCCACGAACTCCCGTGGCACCCCGCTTGCCGTCTCGGGCGCACCAGCCCGCGCGATGCCGTGGTGCTTGAGCGTGTAGGCCCGCATCACGTCGCCGCTCCAGAACACATCCGCCACCGGGCGCTCCTTCTCCGCAATGAGGCGGTTGATCAACCCGGTGCTCTTGGTGGCCTCGGTATCTGAGACAAGCTTCACCGCGATGCCGGTCCGTGCCTGGAACAAATCCGCCAACGAACGCGAATAGCCCTCGTCCACGCTCGAATACAACACCACCTCAGGCTCGTTGGGGGAGGATTTCTGACAAGCTGTTAGCCCGAGACCGACTAACAACAAAGAGAAAAATAGAACCGCGGATGGACGCGGATGAACGCTGATAATAGAGGATTTTCGCATATTTCTAGGTTAAGAGACTGTCTGAAAAATGGCAGGGACCGTTCTCCGCAACGGTCCGGCGAATGGTTGGCGAATGGAACCGACCATGAAACGCTTGGAAATCGAGCAATGGGCAGCCATTCACTTGCCATTCTCGCGGACCGCCCGGAGGTCGGTCCCTGCCTTCGAGTGTTTCTCAGACAGCCTCTAAGGAACTGAGCTTGAAATTCAGCGCGGGTTGAGGGCCAACGGCCCAATCCATACCAGCCCAGGGCAAGGCCCTGGGTAACGGCATCACCCGGCATATTGAGGGCTGAAAGCCCGCCCCATCGTGCATAGGGTTGCCCCACGCCCACCGCATGGATCAGGCTTTCGCCCCTTGGAGTTTCTTGCATTCCCTGCGTTCTGTTGCGGCAAATCATTGTCCAATTTAGGTCAGAGCCTTGTCAGTATGACTGGTTATGCGGCGATCAATCGTACAGCACTTTGAGCCTGCCGAAGCGCCGGACCGCGGCACCCACCTGCACACTGTCCACCACCCTCACTCTTTCCCATGACGCATCAATCGGCGTCACCGTTTCCGTTCCCGCTGCCGGCATCCAGCCCCCACCCAGGTCGCTCGCAAACTCGACCACATAATGAAGCTTCGGGTCGTTCTTCCGCCGCACATACTCAACGATAAGGGCTGCTGATGCCCCCGTGCCTTCGACCCGGATCCATGGCAAACCCGCCGTCCCGTTTGCCTGCAACTGGAGTCCGGCGTCCTGCACGGCCGGCTCGGTGCCGCAAGCGTATTCCATCAAATTCTTCGAGCCATCGTGGTCCGGATCGGCATCCAAGGCCGCCGCCAAACCCGTGAGTTCCTTGCTGGCGGCCCATATCACAAAGTCGGTCGCGATGCCGGTGCCGGTGAGGTTGATGTTAAACGGATTGTAGGTCGGGTCATTGCTGGCAATGTGCAACGCCGCCGCCCGCAGACCGGGAGCCGACGGAGTGAATGTCACGGCAAAGGTGGTGCTGCCGCCCGAGGCAACGGTACCCGCAAGGCCGGACGTGTCCACGCTGAAGTCGTCGGCATTGGCACCGTCCTTGGACACGGTCAACCCGGCGAGATTGGCCGTGCCGAGGTTCCGCACCGTGAAGGTGAAGGTGTTGGAAGCGCTGCCGAGGCTGACGCTGCCGAAACTGATGCTTGCGCTGCCATCGGTGAGGTTAGTTCCAGCCGGCTGCTCGACGGCGATCTCGGGGACAGCAGCAGGCACAGCCACGAGCGCCAAAGCATGGACGGCACTCGATCCGCTCACAACCTTGGTGAACCGTTTCCCGGCGGCCAGCGAGGCGGTGCTGACGGCAACCGGCACGTTGCTTTGCGTCGTGGTGTTGTCGCCGAGCTGGCCGGAGGAATTTCTCCCCCATGCCGCCACGGTGCCGTCCGAGCACAGCGCCATGCTGTGGTAGTAGCCAGCCGCGATGGCCACCACAGTCTTGCCGAACAGCGCAGAGACACCGGAAGTCGTGTTCACCGCCACCGGTACGTTGCGCTGCGTCGTGGTGTTGTCGCCGAGCTGGCCATAGTAGTTGTAGCCCCAGGCGGTCAGGGTGCCGTCGGAGCATAGCGCCATTGAGTGGGAGCCCCCCGCCGCGACGGCCACCACCGTCTTGCCGAAGAGTGCGGAAACGCCCGATGCCGTGTTGACCGCCACCGGAGCGTTGCGATGCGTCGTGGTGTTGTCCCCGATTGCGCCTAAGGAGTTATAGCCCCAGGCGGCCACGCTGCCGTCCGAGCACAGCGCCATTGAGTGGGAGCCACCCGCCGCGATTGCCGCCACCGTCTTGCCGAAGAGTGCGGAGACGCCCGAAGCCGTGCTGACCGCCACCGGCACATTGCGCTGCGTCGTGGTGTTATCGCCGAGTTGGCCACTGCCGTTGGAGCCCCAGGCCGCCGCAGTGCCGTCGGAACACAGCGCCATTGAGTGCGAGCCACCCGCCGCGACGGCTTCCACCGTTTTGCCGAAGAGTGCGGAGACGCCCGAGTCCTTGCTGACCGTCACCGGCACGTTGCGCTGCGTCGTGGTATTGTCGCCGATTGCGCCGAAGGAGTTATATCCCCAGGCGGCCACGCTGCGGTCCGAACACAAGGCCAGGCTGTGGTAACTGCCCGCTGCGATGGCGATCACCGTCTTGCCGAAAAGCGCGGAGACGCCCGATGCCGTGTTCACCACCACCGGCACGTTGCGCTGCGTCGTGGTCTTGTCGCCGAGCCGACCGTATGTGTTAGATCCCCAGGCAGCCACAGTGCCGTCCGCGCACAGCGCCATTGAGTGGGAGCCACCCGCCGCGAGGGCCACCACCTTCTTGCTGAAGAGCGCGGAGATGCCCGATGCCGCATTCACCGCCACTGGCACGCTGCGCTGCGTCGTCGTGTTGTCGCCTAGCTGGCCGTTTCCGTTAGAGCCCCAGGCAATGGCGGAGTTGCTGGCACTGTTGGCCCAGACGAGCACCAGGTCGTTGCCGCTGCCGCCGAAGTAGTTGGCCACAAAATCGTAGGTGACTCCGCCGAAGCTCAACGACACCCATTGTCCCTGCAGGAGGTTGTCGAAGGTGCCGTTGATCAAGCCGGTCCCGGTGTTCCGTACCACCGTCAGCTCCGTGCCTGGGGCCGGCGCATAGTTGAGGGAGAAGTTCACCGTGCTACCCGTGGCCGTGAACCCGGTGGTCGTGAGCGGCACCTCGCTGCCCGTGACGTAGCTGGCTTCCAGTACCCAGTTGCCGGTTCCTAGAATGGCGAAGTCGTAGGGGTTCTCGTCCAGATCATTGTTGGCGATGGTGAGGGTGGCGCTACGCCACCCGGTCGCACCGGGAACAAAGGCGACCTCGAAGGTCGTGCTGGCACCCCCTGCCACGGGAGAAACCGGTTGCCGCGTCACCGTGAAATCGGCGACCTGCGCACCGCTCACCACCACTTTGGGCGTGCCGGTCAGGTTCAGGGGCGCGTTTCCGGTGTTCTGAATCGTGAAGGTCCGTAGCACCGTGCCGCTGCCGACCCCGGCGCTGCCAAAGTCTGTGTGATCCGCCGGACCGGGTGTGGCATCACCGTCCGGGACGGATACCCCGTTTCCGGTGATGATGATCTCGGGGCCGGGAGCAGGTTGGGCCACCAGCGCCAGGCTGTGATAGTATCCCGCTGCGATTCTCGTGGCCGTTTTGCCTGCAAGAGCCCCGCTTGTGGTTACCGCCACCGGCACGTTGCTGTCCGCGGTGCTGTTATTGCCCAGCTCGCCGTATGCGTTGTATCCCCAGGAGGCCAGGGTACCGTCGGAGCACAAGGCGAGGTTATGGGAATATACCCCTGCGGTGATTGCGATAGCGGATTTGCCTGAAAGAACCCCGGTTGTCGTAACCGCCACCGGCACAGCGCTTTGGGTAAAGGTGGTTCCGTTGCCAAGCTGACCGGAGGTGTTATATCCCCAAGAAACGGCACTTCCATCTGAACACAGGGCCAGACTGTGCGAGCCACCCGCCGCAATGGTCGTCACCGTCCTGCCAAAGAGCGCGGAGACGCCGGAAGCCGTGTTCACGGCCACCGGCACGTTTCGCTGCGTCGTGGTGTTGTCACCGAGCTGGCCATAGGCGTTCCAGCCCCATGCCGCAACCGCGCCATTCCCACAAAGAACCACGCAGTGCCGGAATTCCGACGAAATGGCAGTAACGGTTTTTCCTGAGAGCACGCCGGTTCTCGTCACAGCCACCGGCACGACAACGGACGTCGTACCACCGTAGCCGAGCTGGCCGTTTTGGCCCGAACCCCAAGCGGCAAGGGTGCCGTCCGAGCATAGAATAAGGTTATGCGCCTCACCTGCGGAAATGGCAACGACGATCTTGCCGGAGATTGCATCTGAAGCGGTGACGGCAATCGGCACGTCACGCTGGGTCATCGTGTTGTCACCGAGTTGGCCGGAGTAATTGCTCCCCCATGCCGCCAAGGTACCGTCCGAGCACAGTGCCAGGCTGTGTTGACGTCCCGCTGCCACGGCGATGACTGTCTTGCCGGCCAGCACCCCTGTCCTGCTCACCGCGACCGGCACGTTGCTGCTCGTCGTGCTGCCGTTGCCAAGCTCACCGGAACTATTGCTACCCCAAGCGGCGAGGGTGTTGTCGGAACACAAAGCGAGGTTGTGGTATTCCCCTGCGGCGATGGCGACAATCGACTTCCCAGAGAGTATGCTGGTGGTAGTTACGGCGACCGGCACACTGCTGTTAGTCGTGCTGTTGTTGCCTAGTTGTCCATTGATGTTTTGCCCCCAAGCGGCGAGTGACTGGTTCGCCCACTGGAGGACGAGATCATTGCCGCTGCCACCGTAGTAGTTGGCCACAAAATCATAGGTGCTCCCGCCGAATCCCAAGGACACCCGCTGCCCCTGCGCGAGGTTAACGAAGGTGCCATTGATGAAGGCGATTCCCGTGTTCCGCACCACCATCAGTTCCGTGCCCGTGGCTGGCGCGTAATTGAGCGTGAAATTCACCGTGCTGCCCGTGGCAGTCAACCCGCTGGTGGTAAACGGCACTTCGCTGCCTGTAGCATAGCTGGCTTCCAGCACCCCACTTCCGACCCCTTGAATGGCGAAGTCGTAGGGGCTCTCATCCAAGTCATCGTTGGCGATACTGAGGGTGGCGGTGCGCAGCCAGGCCGCACCGGGAGCGAAGGTGACCTGGAAGGTAGCGCTGCCGCCCACGGCTACGGGGGAAACCGGTTGCCGCGTCACCGTGAAATCCGCAGCATGGGCACCGCTCACCGCTACCTTGGAGGTGCCGGTCAGATTGAGAGACAGCTTCCCTGTGTTCTGAATCGTGAAGGTCCGCACGACTGTGCCGCTGCCCGCTGCGGCGATGCCAAAATCGGTATGGTCCGCCGCGCCGGGTGAGGTGTCGCCGTCCGGAATGGAGATTCCGTTGCCGGTAATGTTGATTTTGGCGGAGGGAGGCCAGTCCGCCAGCGCCAAGGTGTGACTGGCACTCGATCCGCTCTGGATCCGGGTGAAGCGTACCCCGGTGCCGAGCGGGGTGCTGTTGACCGCCACCGGCACCCAGCGATTCGTCGTGGTGTTGTCACCGAGCTGGCCATAGGCGTTGTAGCCCCAGGCGGCCACGCTGCGGTCCGAACACAAAGCCAGGCTGTGGTAACTGCCCGCTGCGATGGCGAGCACCGTCTTGCCGAAGAGCACAGAGACGCCCGAAGCCGTGTTGACCGCCACCGGCACGTTGCGCTGCGTCGTGGTGTTGTCGCCGAGCCGACCGTAAGTGTTAGATCCCCAGGCGGCCACGGTGCCATCCGAGCACAGAGCCATTGAGTGATCGCTACCCGCCGCGACGGCCACCACCGTCTTGTCGAAGAGCGCGGAGACGCCGGAAGCCGTGTTCACCGCCACCGGCACGTTGCGCTGCGTTGTCGTGTTGTCTCCGAGTTGGCCGTAGTTGTTATAGCCCCAGGCTGCCAATGAGCCGTCCGAGCATAGCGCCACGCTGTGGTATTGGCCCGCCCCGATGGCCACCACCGTCTTGCCGAAGAGCGCGAAGACGCCGGAAGCCGTGTTCACAGCAACCGGCACGCGGCGGGACGTCGTGGTGTTGTCGCCGAGTTGACCGTGGCTGTTATAGCCCCATACGGCCACGGTGCCGTCCGAGCACAGCGCCAGACTGTGGTATAGACCGGCCGCGATGGCCACCACCGTCTTACCGAAAAGCGCGGAGACGCCGGAAGCCGTGTTGACCGCCACCGGCACCCAGCGATCCGTCGTGGTGTTGTCACCGAGCTGGCCATAGGCGTTGAAGCCCCATGCGACCACAGTGCCGTCCGAGCACAGCGCCAAGTTGTGGCCGTTACCCACGGCTACGGCCACTACCGTCTTGCCGATGAGCGCGGAGACGCCCGCATCCGTGTTCACCGCCACCGGCACGAGGCGCTGCGTCATGGTGTTGTCGCCGAGCTGGCCGCTGTTGTTGTAGCCCCAAGCGGCGAGTGACTGGTTCGCCCACTGGAGGACGAGATCATTGCCGCTGCCACCGTAGTAGTTGGCCACGAAATCGTAGGTGAGCCCGCCGAATCCCAGGGACACCCGCTGCCCCTGCGCGAGGTTAACGAAGGTGCCATTGATGAAGGCGATTCCCGTGTTCCGCACCACCATCAGTTCCGTGCCGGTGGCTGGCGCGTAGTTGAGCGTGAAGTCCACCGTGCTGCCCGTGGCCGTGAACCCGGTGGTTGTGAGCGGCACCTCGCTGCCCGTGGCGTAGGCGGCGACCAGCGTCCCGATTCCGGTTCCTTGAATGGTGAAGTCGTAGGGGTTCTCATCAGGGTCATCGTTGGCGATGCTGAGGGTGGCGCTGCGCAGCCAGACAGCACTGGGTGCGAAGGTGACCTGGAAGGTCGTGCTGCCGCCCACGGCCACGGGAGAAACCGGTTGCCGCGTCACCGTGAAATCCGCAGCATGGGCACCGTTCACCGCCACCTTGGGGGTGCCGGTCAGATTGAGAGGCAGGTACCCAGTGTTCTGGATCGTGAAGGTCCGCTCGATCATGCCGCTGCTAACGACCGCGCCGCCAAAGTCGGTGTGTAGCGCCGGGATGGCCGTGGTGCTGCCGTCCGGGATGGGTCCACCGTTGCCAGTGATGTTCATATCGGGAGCGTAAGGCACAGCCACGAGCGCTATGGTGTGGGAGGCGCCCGCTCCGCTCACAACCTTGGCGAACCGCTCCCCGGCGGCCGACGGGGTGGTGCTGACCGCAACCGGCACGTTGCGATTCGTCGTGGTGGTGTCACCAAGCTCGCCAGAGGCGTTGTAGCCCCAGGTGGCCACGGTACCGTCCGAGCACAGCGTCACGCTGTACTTGGTGCCCGCCGATACAGCCACCACTGTCCTGCCGAAGAGCGCGGAGACGCCGGACGCCGTGTTGACCGCCACCGGCACCCAGCGATCCGTCCCGGTGTTGTCACCGAGCTGGCCATAGGCGTTGTAGCCCCAGGAGGCCACGGTGCCGTCCGAACACAGCGCCATGCCGTGGTATTGGCCCGCCGCGACAGCCACCACCGTCTTGCCGAAAAGCGCGGAGACGCCGGAAGCCGTGTTCACCGCCACCGGCACCCAGCGATTCGTCGTGGTGTTGTCACCGAGGTGGCCGTAGTAGTTGTCCCCCCAGGCGGCCACGGTGCCATCCGAGCACAGCGCTAAGCTGTGAAGGTTGCCCGCCGATACAGCCACCACCGTTCTGGCGAAAAGCGCGGAAAGGCCCGCAACCGTGTTCACCGCCACAGGCACGAGGCGCTGCGTCACCGTATTGTCGCCAAGCGCGCCGTAGCCGTTACAGCCCCAGGTGGCCACGGTGCCGTCTGAGCACAGCGCCATTGAGTGGTCGCCGCCCGCCGAGACGGCCACCACCGTCTTGCCAAAAAGCGCGGAAACGCCGGAAGCCGTGTTGACCGCCACAGGCACGGTGCGCGAGGTCGTGGTGTTGTCACCGAGCTTGCCAAAGGCGTTGGAGCCCCAAGCGGCCACGGTGCCATCCGAGCACAGCGCCATTGAGTGGTCGCCGCCCGCCGAGA
>JAPLUI010000013.1 GCA_026397725.1 Verrucomicrobiota bacterium
AACCCCGCCGCTCTAACGGTTTAGCCACAGCGGGTGCCCTTCCCACCGCACTCCAGACTTTGGTTCGCGCCCGGGCAGGTGAAGGTATGGAGTGCGGTGGGAAGCGCCGCGCCACACTGCGGTGGCTAAGTCCCGGCACCGTCCGGAATGTGCCAAGTCATTTTCCGGGATGCATGGCCAATTCCTTGTCAATTCAAGGTCCAGCTCAGGAAGTGTGACCCTGTTGCGCGTTTGAGCGAGCCAGCACAGCGACCGAGCGACCGGGATGCGCGACGGGTGGCAATAAGAAGCCGGGAACGATGGCCGCAGGGACCGGGGACCGGGTGGACGTGCCGAGGGCACCGGGGAGGAACTGCCGCCTTAGCGGGGCACGGTTAGAAAAAAGCAGGGCACACTTTAGGGCACAGCCCGAGGGCTTTTCTTTCTTCCGTTTTGGTGAAAAACAGCCTGTCATAAGGGTCGGGCGGAATTCTCTTGGCATGGGCAGGCTGGGGGCGAAACTCGCCATTCAATTCCAATCCTGAAGCCATGATAGCACTCCCCCGCTTCCTCACCTCGCTCGCCGCGCTGGCTTGCCTCACCCCTCGCTGCGCCAGTTCTCGGGATGGTCAGTATCGACTTCGTAACGGTCGGGAATCCCGGCAATTGGGCGGATGGTTCTGGCTACGGCTCGGTGGGCTACGCCTATCGCATCTCCAAGAACGAGACGACCATCAGCCAATACGCCGAGTTCCTCAACGCGGTGGCCAAGAGCGATCCCTACGGGCTCTATAATCCGAGCATGGGTAACGTCACCATCATTGCAGGGATCACCCGCAGCGGAGACTCCGGCAGCTACACTTATGCTGTGGTAGCCGGCAGCGGAAACAAGCCGATTACCTACGTGAGCTGGTTTGACGCCGCGCGTTTCTGCAACTGGCTGCACAACGGACAGGGTACCGGCAGCACAGAGACAGGAGCCTATACACTCAACGGGACGGGTTCGGAAATCATCCTGAAGAACGCCGCGGCCCAGGTTTGGATTCCCAGTGAGGACGAATGGTATAAGGCGGCGTATTACGATCCGTATAAGATGGCGTATTACGGCGGTGGCGGTGGGTACTTTCTGTATCCGACACACAGTGATAATCTGACATCCAACACCATCGGCGATTTCACAGCGGCGAATTATTGGGCTGGACGTTACGTCGGCTATCCGGGTATGGCACTGACGGATGTCGGAGCTTATGGCGCGAATTCCGCAAGCTATTACGGCACCAACGACCAAGGAGGGAACGTGTGGGAGTGGAACGATGCCGTCATCTCCGGCTCGTCGCGCGGGATGCGCGGGGGCTCTTGGGCCAACGCTTCCTTTGACTACGGCTACGGCACCCCCGGCCTGACCTCCGCGTTCCGCAAGAACTACGGCCCTCAAGTCGAGGATGCAACATCCGGCTTCCGTGTCGCCGGCGTCCCGGCCCCAATTCCATCGGTCGCCACCGGTGCCGCGAGCGAAGTCACAGGAGTATCGGCTATTCTTCAAGGTGCGGTGAACCCCAACGGCTTCACGACGGTCGCGCAGTTTGAATACGGCCCGACCCTCTCTTATGGCAGTATGGCGTCCGCCACGCTTTCGCCCGACAATGGATTGAGCGTGCAGACTGTGAGCGTTAGCATTAGCGGATTGCAGCCAAGGCAGATCTATCATTACCGCCTCACCGCCACCAATAACGGCGGCACGAGCATGGGTGAGGACATGACGTTTTTGACCTGCAACGTCCTCACTATCACCGCGCTCCACGGCACGGTGCCCGGCGCTGGAGGCTATGTTCAGAACTCCACCGCAACCCTCACCGCCATCCCTGACGCAGGCTACGTTTTCAGCAAATGGACCGGCGATGCCACGGGCAAGGCCAATCCACTTTCACTGCTGATGGACTCCAACAAGACGATCACGGCGGTGTTCGGACCGGACCCCCGCGACCCTGATAGCGACGCGCTCACGAATTATCAGGAGATCGTGGTGTACGGCACCAACCCGGATGTCGGCGATACCGACGGCGACGGCTTCCTGGACGGCTATGAGGTGCAGACCGGCCATTCGGCGCTCAACCTGACGGACAATCCCCCGCTGGTGGCGGAGGCCCGGACGGCCATCGAGTTCACCTTTCCATCCGCCCTTGGCAAGACCTACCGCATCGAGGACTCGCCCGACCTGGCCACCTGGGCCACCGTGGAAAGCGGCATCGCCGGCAACGGCGGGGTGATCCAGCGGTTCTACTCCACCCGCAACGTGGCGAGGCGATATTTCCGGGTGGAAGAGGAAGCAACGCCATGATCCGACGCCACCAGAAGGAAGCGGTGGTTCTCGCTCATGCCGTCCCGGCTTGGTCAGTGGCCCCGGCACGGCACCGGTCCCGCAAGCGCCATCCACCCGCCTTGCAAGGCTGTCGCCGGAACGCTGCGGAACCTTCGCGGCACTCCCGCGTCGGGGGGCTCATGATCGCGGTCAACGAGAAACCTCAATCCGGCGCTTGACGCGGGGGGCGGCGTGCTCATCAAGCACAGGTTCCGCTTCCCTGGCCGAATGGACAAGCCCGTTTAGGCTCAGCGGATTGACCCAGGACACTTTTCAGTGCATCGAGATCGGGAACATAGGCGCGTTTGTCGCTTGGGTCCGTCAGTTTCAAGCAAGGCCTTATTCCCATGACAACGCGGAGTCCCGCATGCCGAAATAGTTTTGCGGATCGTTAAGCAGAACATCGAACGGGATCGGGTTTCCCGCCTTGTCGAAAATCACGTTGTCGGGGTGAGCGTCATGGATTTCCACGCCGGTCTTTGGGTTCCCATACGAGGGGGAAAACTTGGACATCGGCAGTTATCCGAGTTTGGCAAAGGCGGCGTCAATCGCCTTCTGGGTGCGTTTCGATCCTTCAAAATAGCGTTGTGACGTTAGAATCACGCCGTTGCCTCTGGCGTTCTCGGTGTAGCCGATCAGTGAGACCTCCGTGTCGGGGAAAGCCGCGTTGGAAAGCCGCCAGCGGTCAATGTATTCGCCCGGCGTCCGATGCGGCATCCCGAACATGTCCCGTTTGGTCAGGCGGATGACGAATGGATTCTCACGCTTGGAAAAGATGAATACATCGTGCTCGTTTCCTTTGGCCGCGCGATCCGCCAGTTTGGACAAATCGACTATTGCGGACAGGTTGACGTAATTGCCTGTTGCCTTCGCCCACGCTTTGAGTTGGGCATCCTCGGCGTCTATTTCGGCTGGGCTTGATCCGTCTTCACTTCGAGTCCAAGCCTTCCGAGGATTTCCTCTTTCGATGCCATATTGTTCCGGTTGTTCAAGAGGAACTGCTTGTCCCTCTCCTCGTAAGACGAGTTGCTCGGCACGTAAGTTCCCCTCGGGATGATCGGTTTGCATTTGGTCGCTTGCGCTTTCACGGCTGGAAGCTATCATTCTTCCGCTTGTCTTGCCAGCATTACCTTCGGTATTTTGGGAATCTTCCGGCCCGAAAGCAGCCGTGCCTGACCGCCATTTTCGTCCGCTCGCGGCAACATCATATCGCCCTGCCTGCCAAGCCCGCACTTGCCCCACTCGGGCATGCGCGTCAAGTTAAGAGCTTTTTCCCTTTAACCACGGGCTTTTTCGGCTTCACGCGGCGGAGAACGAACGTGTTCCGGTCTTCCACCAGCCATTCCATCTCCTCTCCCTTCTCGATCTGCGCCGCCTCCGCCAAGGCTGCGGGGAAATTCACGTAAAAGGATTGGTCGATCCTCTTTCAACTCGCTGGATCTTGATCCTGTGTCCCATGTTTTTTTGATTTTTCAGTATATTGTGCTTGCCTTGTAATAGTATTAATACTATTTTACATTCACGATGCGAAAAAAGGCGAAAAAAGCCTTCATGCCACGAAATAGATACGCAGCAACTGTCCATTGGACAAGTCCTCTTTTCAGAAGACTGGTTGAACCAAAAAGCGCGGGAGACGGGTTTCGTCAAACGCAAATCCCCCAAAATCAATCCGCTCAATTTGCTAGCCTCGCTCGTTGAGGAAAGCCTTCGGGGCTCCCCAAGCTACAATGATCTGGCCTCAAGCATCGAAAGCAATGACGGTGCCGATCCCTCACGGCAAGCAGTCGCCCTCCGGCTTAACGAGCGCTTCGAGGATTTCCTCAAGGCGCTTCTCGGACAGGTGATTTCCGTGAAAGTAGCCGAAGACACGGAGGCTGGAAGGTTCGGCGATTTGAACTTCCGCGACTATCGCAGGGTGCTGGTGCAGGATAGCACCGTCATCAAAGTTCCACTCGCCTTGTTCCCTGAGTTCTCCGGGGTTTCCAATGGCAGTTCCAGCGTTTGCAATGCCCGAATCCAAGCGGTTTACGACCTGCTCAGCGGGCAACTGATCGAGTTTTCCATTGATCCCTACAGCAAAAACGACCTGACTGCCGCACCTGAACTCGAAATCAGGGAAGGCGATCTGGTGCTGCGCGACCGCGGCTATCTCACCGCCGCTGAAATGCAAAGACACTGCGATGTCGGCGCGCATTTCATCTATCGGCACAAGACTGGCGTGATCTATCTCGACGTGGTGACCGGCTTGGCGATTGACCTGCCAGCCCTCCTCAGGCGCCATGGGAGACTGGACATGGAAGTCCTCCTCAACAACACGGAGCGGACCCGCGTGCGGCTTCTGGCAGCACCGGTCGATGCGGAAATAGCCAACCTCAGGCGCATGAGAGCCAAAAAGGAGACCAAGGGCCACAACCCTTCCAAGGCGGTTCTGGAACTGATGGACTGGACCATCTTCATCACCACTATCCCGGCGGACAAAGCGACGTTCAAGGAGATCCTCGGCATTTACGGCCTGAGATGGCGCATCGAGGTGATCTTCAAGGCGTGGAAAAGCCATCTGAAGTTCGATGTCCTGCACAGGGTGTCCGCGCGTCAGTTGCGTATCCTGCTCAAGACGAGGTTGTTGGTGATCGCGGCGGCGTCCAATCTCTACCGAGGGATTGAGCGGGTTCTATGGCTCAAGTACCGTTGCAGGCTCAGTCTTTTGAAGTTCATGAAGTATCTGGCAGCAAGCCTAGCCAACCTGCTGCGGGTGACGCACTCGCTGGAAGGTGGCGACCAAGAGGCCGCTGCCCTTGAAAAGGCGCTGGCCAGATATTGTTGCTACGACAAAAGGAAAAAGCGCCGGAATTTCGCGGAAACATGGGAGATTCTGGCTTAACTTGACGCGCATGCCGCCGGTGTCGGTTCGTCTGCCGGTGCCCTGCCCTTCACCGCGTCCATGTCGAACGCCAGTTTCTGCCCCAGCGCCTTCTCCGCCTGCAACAGCTTGTCCTCTTCCTCGCCCCGATAGGCTGCCCAGCCGCTCATGTTTGGCCGAATGGTCAAGTGCTCTTTGACTGATCGGGTTGGTGTCCTCGGGTTTGCGCGGCGTCTTCATCGGCAGTGGCGAAGTGCGCTTCGGTCGTGTGGGCTTCTCTGAACGACTCGAAGTCGCGACCTCCATGCCGCACGACCCGCGGTTCGCCGTTCTCCTACACCCCCTTGGATCCGCTTTCGGGATTGACGGAATGCCGTCAGCAAAAATCAGAACTTGTAATGGAGGAAATCACAGGTTATTTGACTTTGCAGTCATGAATGAATTCGACCGTCTCTTTGCCCTTGCGGGGCTTTCCCTCGACCGGCTCCGCACTTTTCTGCGGGTGGCCGAGGCCGGCAACCTATCCAAGGCCGCCCTGGGTGATGTCACCAAGCAGTCGCAGTTTTCCCGGCAGATCAAGGAGCTTGAGGGTTACTTCGGGGTGGCGTTCACCAGGCGGGTGGGGCGGCGCATCGAGATCGCGCCCGAGGGCCTGCGGCTCGCGGATTTGATCCGGCGGCACTTCGGCGAACTCGATGATTTCCGCGAAGCGATGAACGGCCGGCCGGTGTGTGTCCGCATCGGCACCCAGGGCAGCCTGATCGACTGGCTGCTGTTGCCGAGGCTCGCCGCCTGCCGTGAAGCGCTCGGCGGGGCGCTGGTCGAACTGGAACAACTTCGCAGCGCCGACATCGTGCGCGGCGTAACGGACGGGCGGCTGGATTTCGGGATTGTGCGGGATGACGCCGTAACGTCCGGGAT
>JAPLUI010000367.1 GCA_026397725.1 Verrucomicrobiota bacterium
GCGCACTTGCCTGCCGTCCGGTCCCTTCCAAATCGCGGTCCAGCTTAGCGTCTTCGGTCGTTGAATGATGAATGCCATGTGCGGATGGTAACACCAATGTTCACAGAAAACAAGAGAAAAGACGCGAAGCGTGTGAACATCCTCCGTAAGTCATTGATGCCCAAAGGCGGGCAACCTTACCTCACTTGGTTCAACCAACCCCGGAAACCATCGGAACCCGGCCCAGACTGGTTTGATCAAAGCCCGGCATGGAAAGCCCCAGAAGTCCCGCTCGATGATGGCCGCATCTTGGTTCTCGAATACACCTGACCTCGAAGGCGTCCGCCGCCTCAAAATCGCCGCTGCAAGAATCTTTCAACGAAATTCCTTGGCAAAGCGGACAGGACAGGTAATTTCGTGTTCGAGGAATTTTCCTATGAATCCGGCCGCAAACCACTGTTCCTTGCCCAAATTCGCACTTTGGAGCCTTGCGCTTGACTCGATTCGCCAAATTTTCCGGCCTTTTGGCCCCTTTTCCCCCGCAACCCCCATTTCCCCGCCCTCCGGTCCGGCCACCGGCTCTTCCAACGGCCTTCACCGGGAAAGCAATTTCCTAGCAACAACGCCGTTGCGTGCAGGATGCGGCATGGAATGGCTTGATTTCGCATCACCCACAGGCGAGACGCCTGTTTTCCCTCACAGCCGGGACGGCTGTGTTCCTTGAGTTAGAGCGCCATTCCGCCCTGTTTCCCAAACCCGTTGCGATCCATGGGCGCCAGGCCCTTGGCGTCGCCCGCCGGTAACCCGCGCCAAGGGGCTTGTCCCCTTGGACGGGAATGGTTGGATCACGGGGCGGGGCCTGTTTCGCAAGACCCGGTGCGAATGGCGAGGCATCACCTCCCGCATTACCACGTGTAGTGCACCTGATAGGTCACGATTTTCTCCTCGTCGGGTTTGACGGTGACCGGGAACTCGATGGTGTGGCTGTCGAGGCTGCGGAAGTCGGTGGATTTCTGTTTGAGTTCCCAGTTGTCGAAGCGCGACAGGTGTTCGACCACCCGGATTTCGACGGCTTCCTTCTTGTGGTTGCGCAGTTTCACCTCGAACTCCTCGTCGAGCCAGCGGTTGGCGCTGTCTACCTTGTAGGAAACGCGGCGGCGCTCGCCTACCAGATCGAACGAATTGCCCAGATAGACGCGCACGGTTTCGTCCTTGGGGGTGTGGTCGATGTTGTTTTCGCCGGTGAACTGGAGCGAGCTGTCGTCATCGCGGAGGTAGAAGCGGAGGCGGCCTTTCGGCAGGGCCATGCCGAGGTTATTGTCCTTGCTGTTTTTGAACTCGCGCAGGGTCCAGACTTTTTTGTTAGTCTGGACGCCGTATTCGCCCTCGCCACGGAAGAAGTTCCACATGCCGTAGTTCATCGTCGCGCCGTCATAGACATAGATCCGCAGGGCTTTGACACCGGTGCCGCGCACGAACTCGACCTGTTTGGTCTCCTGGTTGCGCAGGGTCACCGGGCGGGCGATGGTGTAGAGGTGGAATTCGTCGAAGGACTTCTCGCTCACCGGCGCTTCCATGGCAACCGCCTTGGCCAAGTTATTCATCGCGCGTCCCTGCATCCGGGCTTGCGGTGGCTGCACCTTGTTCACATCGCCGGCCATCAGCTTGACCTTGGCCTGCTTGAAGGTGGTGCCGCTTTCATTCTTGAAGGTCACCCAGCCGACGATGTCGATGGTGTCGCCCTTTTCGGCGGCGACGATGTTGTAATCGGCCTGCCAGGTCAGGCCGGCGGTGACGTAGGCGAGTTCGGCGTCGAACTTGGCGGGCTCGGCGGCGTTGAGGGTCCACGACAGGGTCGGGTTGAGGATGGTGTCGTCGCCGAGCGAGGGAAAGATCGGTTCGCCGGGCAGCGAGAACTGGAGTTTCTTGTCCACTTCGATGATCGGTTGGGTACCGGGGCGGCCACCGGGATTGTAGCCGCTGCGCACGATCTTGCCCTGCACTGTACGGTCGGGCTTGTTCTGTTCGCGGACGAAGAAGTCGATGGTCTTGCCTTCGTTGAGTTGCAGCATCAGGCCGGAGGAGATCGGGTCGTTGCGATAGGCTTGCTCGAGGATTTGGAAGGGCGCCTTGCCGGCCGGGTCGCGCAAAATCACCGAATCGGTTTCGGCTTGGGCGGTCATGCCGGAAAAGCGGGCCTCGTTGACGCCGGCCTTGAGGTCGAGCGGCACCGTGTCGCGGACGACGGCGAAGTTCTGGTTATAGATGGTCAGCGAGGGTTCGGCGTAAGCGCTCGTTGCGGCGGCCAGCAGGCCGAGGTTGGCGAGGGTGCCGAGGTGGCGGATGGAGAATCTGGGATGCGTGTTCATGTGATGCGTTGATTTGGGGGTTCAGTAAGTATGACACATCCGGGACCGGAAGCTTAGAAAAAAAGTTCGGCGATTTTCCGCAACGCACGGCGGATTTTTGCACGGGCAACGTACCCGCGCCAAGGGGCTTGTCCCCTTGGACGGGAAAGGTTGGATCAGGGGGGATGCCCTGATTCCAAAACCCTTTGCGATCCATGGGCGCAAGGCCCATGGCGTCGCCAGCCGGAACCCCGTGCAAAAATCCGTCGTGTCCGCAACGACTCACGGCCCTCTCCGTCATGGTGATTTCCCGATGCGGTAGAGATGCGTGCGCGAACGCAGGATGAGCGAGTTGGCGTAAACCGCGGGCGAGGCCATGAAACCGTCGCCGAGTTTGTTGTTAGCCAGCAACTTGTATTCGTCAGCGGCTGCCACCACCGGGACGTCGCCCTCCTCGCCGAAGAGATAGACGCGTCCGTCGGCGCACAGCGGCGAGGCGGAGAACGGGCCACCCAGTCGTTTCTGCCACACGCTTTCGCCTGACTTGGCGTCGACGCACGAGATCACCCCCGCATCGCTGATCATGAACAGCCGTCCGGCTAGCAGAATCTGCGAGGAGCGCGTCGGGACATTCTTGGCCAACCCCCATTTCCCCGCCCTCCGGTCCGGCCCTGGTCTTTATACACAAATCCGGGACCGGGTTTCGAGGGCTCCAGGCGGAGTTAAGAATGTTAGATGCGGGCGTTTGAAAGGCGTGCGTGACCGAACGCACCGGGCGCACCTCCGAAAGTTGAAAAAAAAGCTGGACTA
>JAPLUI010000067.1 GCA_026397725.1 Verrucomicrobiota bacterium
AAATAGTATGAAATATAACTTATGTTCTAACACAACAATGATACACACCCCAATGAAACGCAACACCACCAACGGACTCTTAGGTCTGTTAGCCGCGATCGCCATCGGCCTCGCGGCAGCCACCGCGGCGGACCAACCAGCAGCCTCATCGCTGCCGACACCGGCCAAGCCGGACGGCAAGGAAGCGGACATGAGCAAGCCCGTCCAGGTTTACATCCTGATGGGTCAGTCCAACATGGTCGGCATGGGCGAGATTGGCAACGAGGAGGAGGGATCCCTGAAGTATGCGGTCAAGACCAAGAAAAAATACCCCTACCTTTTGGATGAAGCCGGCAACTGGGCCGAGCGCAAGGACGTCCGGAATGTGCGCGTCATGCCCGCGGGCAGAAAGCAACAGATGAAGGTCTTCAACAACGAATGGATGACCGTCAAGGGCAAGATCGGACCGGAGTTTGGGATCGGCCATTACTTGGGGGACTCCATCGATGCACCTGTCATGATCCTCAAGAGCTGCAACGGCAACCGCAGTCTGGGTTGGGATCTCCTGCCCCCGGGCACCGAGCCATACGAGTTTGACGGAAACATGACCGGCTACCTTCCAGGGAAAGTGGTTCCCGGCTACCGCGGAACGCCGGATAACCCCAAGGGCAATGGCCAGAAGGTCGCAGGTGCTTGGTATGCCGGCAAACAGTATGATGATGACACGGACTATGCGAAGAACGTGCTCGCGCAGCTCGACACGTATTACCCCGGGGCGAAGCAATACGAAGTCGCGGGCTTCTTCTTCTGGCAGGGCGAGAAGGACTGCGGGGTCGATGAGAACGCGGCGCGCTACGAGAAGAATCTTGTCCAATTCATCAAGGCCTTGCGCAAGGACTTCAATGCTCCCAACGCGAAGTTCGTCCTGGCCACTCTGGGCGAAGCCACCAAGGGCTGCGGTGGCAATGGCGAAAAGGTGCTCGAGGCCCAGCTCGCGGTTGACGGCACCACCGGCAAGTATCCGGAGTTCAAAGGCAATGTGGCCACGGTGTTTGCCAACCCCTTGTCCCTTGGCGGCAGCGGCAACGGCCACTACAACGGCAACCCTGAAACCTACATGAACGTCGGCGAAGCCATGGGCAAGGCCATGGTCGGGTTGTTGAAGAAATAGGACAGAAAATCATTGATGAAGAAGAGAACAGTGCTCGGAGCAGGGGTGATTGTTTTTTCAATCACTGCAGGATGGGTGATTGCAGCGCTCTCCATGGCGGTGGTTGCACGCGGGGAAGCAGCTCGTTCCGACCAAGTACTGGTGGCATCACCCGGTGACACGACCTATCTGATAGATCCGGCGCAAGGGGATGACACCAACCCTGCCGGCAAGCCATGGAAGACATACGGGAAATTGAATTCCATGAAGTTGGCACCGGGAGACCGGGTGATAGTTTCTCCGGGAGTTCAGGATGAAACATTCATGCCGTCAGGCGCGGGGACCCGGGACAAGCCGGTCACGATTCAGTTCCTTCCGGGCATCCACACCATCGGCATCAGGAATGTGACACGGGTTCCCATGTTCGTGTCCAATTCGATGGATTCAGACGCCCCCAAGCCGGTCGGCATCCTGATTGACGGGTTCAAGCATCTCCGTCTTCAGGGCGGCGGCGTGGATGGGGACGGGAAAACGACGATCCTCTATGACGGGCGGATGGTGCAGATATGCAATGACCATTCGGAGGATATCACGTTCACCGGATTGGTTTTCGATCTCAAGCGCCCCACTGTTTCCGAATTCCGGGTGCTTGAAACCGGGCCTGCGCATGCCGTGATACAAGTTGCCGAGGGTTCCGACTATGCGGTTGAGAACGCGCAGTTTCGCTGGCGGGGCGATTGGGGCCCCGGTGCATTCTGCCAGACGCTCAATCTGAAAGAAGGCCGCTGCCATCGTTCCCGCACTCCGCGCGGCTGGGATGCGCAGGGACAACTCGATGCCAGCGCGCGGGATCTCGGGGGACGCAAGGTCCGGCTGGACTATCCTGACGGAGAGAGCGAACTCAAGCCGGGGCATCAATATCATTTCCGCAACACCAAACGCGATTCGGTCGGCGTTCACAACGCGCGCTGCAAGGACATCGTCTTCCGGGATTGTGATTTCCATGCCCTGACAGGGATGGGCTTCGTGAGCCAGTTCACCGAAAACATCACCTATCAGCGGGTGAACGTGGCTCCGCCCCGCGATACGATCCGCACCTGCCCCGCCTGGGCCGACATCTTCCAGTTCTCCAACTGCAAGGGCGGGATCCTGATAGACTCCTGCCGGCTCTCCGGCATGCAGGATGATGCCATCAACTGCCACGGAACCTACCTGCGCATCATCGGGAAAACCAGCGACAATCGCTTGCTGCTGCGTTTCATGCACCCCCAGACTTATGGATTCGCCGCTTTTGTTCCGGGCGATGAGGTCGCCGTCATCTGCCACTCGAAGTTGCGGGAATACGCGGACAACCCGCGCCGCAAGGTGACTGCCATCGAAAGGAAGTCCGATAAAGATTGGATCCTGACCCTTGACGGGACAGCCCCCCATTTTGGAGACAACGACGTGATCGATAACATGACCTGGCATCCCGATATCACCGTCCGCAACAATCATTTCAGCGTGGCTCCCGTGAGCGGCTTTCTCCTGACCACTCCAGGCAAGGCCATCGTGGAGAACAACACGTTCCATCGCTGCACGGCATACGCGATTTCCATGTCCGCGGATTCCTTGAATTGGTTTGAATCCGCCCCGGTGCGCGATGTGTTGATCCGCGGCAACACCTTCATCGAGTGCGGCGTCTGGGTCAATCCGGCCCTTGAAACAGTCAAGCAGGAGGAGCCCATCCATCAAAACATCCGTGTTATCGACAATCACTTCGACGGTGCGGGGGTGAATGCGATGGGTGCAAGGAATCTGACCATCACAGGCAATAGTTCCTTAGGCGGTCCCTTGCCCATCAAGATCGATCGCTCGTGCACCGATGTCAAAATTGAGAACAATGAACCAAGGAAATAATGTGATGGAGGAACAGCAAACCAAAAACGAGCCACAACGAATTACAGACCCACCCGGATGATCGCGATTTTCGCCCCCACGGCAGCACTGCAACTAACAAGCAAGACACCTCCAACGAACCATGAAAAATAACAGAATATCAATAATCAGCACGTCGGTTATCGCCGTCACCTTGGCGTCCCTCGCGCTCAATGCTCCGGCCCGCGAGGTCCCCAACCCGCTGCCACGGCCGGATGCCAAAGCCCCTGACACCACCAAACCCATCAAGGTTTTCGTCCTGGCCGGCCAGTCGAACATGCTTGAGATGGGCACGATCCAGGCGAACGACCCTGGCACGACGGAGGATTTCTTCCCGAACGCCGAGCCAACCGAGGGGGAGCAGAAGAAGTGCGTCAATGTCGCCGTTTACAAAGGCGCATGGTCCCCGGATGTCGACTATGACAAGGCGACGCCTGAAGTCACTGGCCTGGTCGAGATGGGCGAGCCGCGCATGCAGAGGAAGGGGCGGAGGAAAAAAGAGATTCCGATGGTGCCATTCCCGGCTTTATCACAACAGGACGGCCACACCACCGTGGTGCGAGGCTACGTTTCCGTCCTGCGCACTGGCGGATACAATTTCCGACCCGGGCTCGAAGAAGGCCGCTTGGGAGTCTTCAACATGACGATCATGGAAGGCAAGGAAGTCTATCGCAGGAACCCCGGGCAGGATACGGCGAAAACTTCCACCATCGATTTGGAGGCGGGCAAACGCTATGCCTTCAAGACCATCTATTTTGAAAAACCTTACCCCGAATTCACCATCCCTATGGTCAGAATGCCTGGCACGCTTGAGTTCATGGCAGCCTCCGACCCGCGCTATGCCTACCTCAAAGACGACAAGGGCGAATGGATCAAGCGCAACGACGTGTTTTTCTTCGATGTGAATCAGATGATCAACCCGAACAAAGA
Source organism: Verrucomicrobiota bacterium (assembly GCA_026397725.1). GTDB lineage: Bacteria > Verrucomicrobiota > Verrucomicrobiia > Verrucomicrobiales > Akkermansiaceae > Luteolibacter. The sequence goes on from JAPLUI010000067.1 coordinate 3,977, forward strand.
CAAAGGCAACTTCCTGCAGGTGCCCACCAAGCCAGGCAAGGACGGCATTGGACTGGAACACGCCTTCGGCAGCGTGATGGGAACCTACTTCGATGAGCCGGTGCTTCTGATCCGTAGTGCCTGTGGCAACCGTGGATTATGGTCTGACTTCCGCCCGCCATCACGCGGCGAATGGGAGAAGGACAAAGATGGCAAATACACCTGGCAAGGCGCCGAATACCGCAGTATCACCAACGGCGTTGCGTGGACGCTCGAAAACCTGAAGGACGTTCTCCCAGGCTACAATGGCCAAGGCTACGAACTCGCCGGATTCGCCTGGTTCCAAGGCCACAAGGACACCGGCAACGCCGAGGCGGCCGCAGAATACGAGCAAAACCTCGTCGCCCTGATCAAGGACTTGCGCAAGGACTTGGGCAAACCGAATCTCCCAGTCATGATTGCCACCGTGGGCTTCAACGGCGACAAGATGAGCGGCAACACCCTCGTTGTCCACACCGCCCAGATGGCCGTCGGTGACGCCAAGAAACACCCCGAGTTCGCCGGATCGGTCAAGACGGTCGACACCCGCCCGTTCTGGCGCACCATCGAACAATCGCCCGGTGACGAAGGCCACCATTACAACCGGAATGCGGAGACTTATACATTGGTCGGCGACGCGCTTGCCCGTGGCATGCTCGAACTGCTGGAAAAACAAAAATGAGCAAACTTCTATCGCACCCCCATATGAAAACACAAGCCATTGCAATCTGCCTGATCCTGGAAATGATCGGCGCGGTCTCCGCCGCCGAACCCCAAGTCACCCATGCCCCGGTCACGCCCGGAAATGTTAAAGACATCAAGGCCTACTGCCTGGACTTCAACTGGGCGGCAACCAACCGCAAGCGCAAACCATTCGCCGCACCCGGCACCTGGGCCGGCGCCGACCCGGCGCAACACGTCGCCTGGTACAAGGCGATGGGTGCCAACGTCATCCAGACGTTCGGCGTCTCCACCAACGGCTATGCCTGTATGTATAAGGAAGCCGATTGGCTGATGAACGAATCCGGCGATAAAAAGAGCATCGATGCCGTCAAAGCGATGATCGGCCCGCACACCCGCCTCATCACCTGCCTCGCACGATGGAACGGCCAGGACGCCACCAAGGTGGTCCCGGAGGCACTCGCCGCGGGTATCGGGCTCTATGGCTTCACCGTGCCGCGCAACGATGGCGGACTCGTGCCATTGGATGAAATCCTGTCACGCCCGGTCGGCGAACTGAAGGGCGATGACCGCAACATCGCGGTGCTGGCCCGCGCCTTCCACGGCGCCTCCATCGATTCAGTTAGAAATGACAAGGGCGGTTTCACCGAGCCCGGAAAATGAACCAACCCCCTCTGTCAAGGGCCTGCTCGAAACGGGCGCGCTTGCGGCCGCCTCAAATCCGCTCTTGGCACGGGCGGACAATCCACAGCCCGTTAGGAGCCGTAAATCAATAAATGTGGTGTTAGAAGTCAGGTCATTCGGAAATCAGGTAAAATGATCAAGGGTAAAATGATGGAAGAAAAGATCAGAACTCCCGAGAACGGAAGGCCGATTCCAATTCTTCATCATTTTACCCCTCATCATTTTACCAAATACATTCCATGCGAATATTCGGAGTTTGTTAGAGTTATTTATTTACACAGCCCGTTAGCACCATGAAACATCATTCAATGAAATGCTTGGCCACGTTGGCCGCCGCGCTGCTGTGCGGTTACCCGGCGGCTGCCGCTGGATCGGATGGAACCATCCTCACGGGCGCGGGATGGACCATTGAAGTGCGCGGCGACGGCGGACGCATCACGATCCGGCACGAGCGGTTGGGAACGATTCTGAGCGGGGTTCGGCTGAACCTTGAAGCGGGTGGCGGATTGCGGGAGCTGAAACATTGGTCCGTGGAGATCCGCGGTCCTCAGGCGCACCCTGCATCATCATCCGCATCGAAGCCGGAGGAATGGACCCCGGAGAGCGGCATTCCCGGTCGCTTGTTAGTGAGAACCGTGGAGCCTCCGAGCACCTGGGTCTTTGAACCGGCCCGGGATGGGTTGAGGATTTCAAGCACCGCTCCCGGCGCGGTTCTGACCGGGCATGCACCGGTTTCAAAGGCACGCGGATTGGCCCGGTTGTTGGATTCCGACGGGGCGCCCGTCACCTGGCGGGGGACGGGCGAGTGCGCCGGAACTTACGGTGGAGGTGTGACCGAAAACCCTTCGTTCCTTCCCCGGGAAAACCCTGAGTGCATGTACTTCGCCTTGGGACAGGCAAGCGGATCGGTGTTTCACAACTTGTTCGATCAGAAAACCGACACGGCTATACGGTTCACGCCTCAGACCCGCTTTTCGGCAGCGGGCGCCGACGTGGAGCAACTTGCGTTCACGATGCCCCTCCCGGGACCAGGCCTGATCCGGCTGGTTCCCGACTATTACACCAAGGTCCTGGGCCTTCCGCATTACGCGCCGTTAGACACCTCCGTCTTCGACCGGGCGCCGACGACGTGGTGCAGTTGGGCCAGCTACTTTGGCGACGTGACCGAGGATGCCATCGTCAGGAACACGGACTGGCTGGCCAAGCATCTTCAGCCCTATGGCTTTCAATACGTGCAGATTGACGACGGCTATGATCGCATCCCTGGAAAGTGGGGTAAAACCGGGCACAACTGGATCGACCAATGGGACAAGGAAAAGTTTCCCAATGGCCCGGAATGGATCGCTAGATATATTAAATCGCATGGCCTGCGTCCGGGCTTGTGGCTGGTTCCCAACGCCTACTCGGGCGCGGTTGAGACCCACCCAGACTGGTATCTGCGCGACAAGCAGGGCGGTTTCATCCGCGATTACAACACGCCGTCGCTGGACTCGAGCCATCCCGAGGTGTTGGACTTCCTCAAGAAGCTGTTTGGCACCTTGGGAGGCTGGGGATTCGAGTATTACAAGTTCGATGGCGAGTTCTCGCTGCCGGCCTACGCGCCGAAGGTGGACCTGACCCGCCTTCATGACCCACAATCGGACCCGGTCGTAACCTACCGCAAGCGGCTGGCGGTCATTCGCCAGGCGATCGGACCCAATACATTTGTCGAGGGCTGTCCTTCGGGCACGCCGCTCAACGGGATCGGGTACTTCAATTCCTACTTCAACGGGCAGGACGTGTATAACAATTGGCAGGGCATGCACTCGTTGCTAGACTCGATCAACGCCAACGCCTTTCTCAACAGGATGGTCGTCTATGTGATGCCGGATGGTGTGGAATTGGGCGAGCACATGAGCATCGAGGATGCCAGACGCAGGCGCCCGCCCAATGTGGCCATCAATGCGAGCCAACGCGAAGAACCGATCACAGGCCTGGGCGTTACGTTTGCCCAGGCCCGCACGCTCGTCAGCGTGGTGGCGCTCAGCGGCGTGGCCTACTCCCTGACCGGCGTGATGCCGGAACTCCCGCCGGACCGCCTGCCGCTGTTGCAACGCACGCTACCCACGATGCCGATCACGCCACTCGATCTTTTCAGCCGGGGGTCCGACGCGGATTGGGCGCAGTTTCGCCACATCCGCGCCGACGATTACATCCACCACTACCCGGAGGTGCTGGACCTTAAAGTTGCGGCGAAATCCGGAACCTACGACGTAGTAGCGCTGCCGAATTGGCGATCCGCTCCGGTGACGAAATCCGTGTCGCTCAGCCGCCAACTCGGGCTTGATGCCGGTGAGAAATTCGTCGCCTTCGATTTCTGGAATCAAGCGCTGCTGGACGTGGTCTCCGATCGGATCTCCGTTGAGGTCGATGGCCACGATACCCGGGTGCTGCTGGTTCATCGTTTGTTAGACCGCCCGCAGTTGATCGGGACCTCACGGCACATCACCGGCGCCTACTCCATCCAGAACCTCTCATGGGATGCGGCGGGCAATACCCTGCAAGGACTTTCCGACGTCGTGCCGGATGCGGACTACTCGCTTTTCATCCACCTCCCGCCAGACGCTTCCACGACCTCAACGCCATCGGCCACAGCCGGCGGCAGACCGATTCCGGTTAGCCAGAAAAGGTCAGGGGAACTCTTGTCGGTGACTTTCAAAAGCCCGGAGTCTCCCGTTTCCTGGAAGGTCCCATTCTAACATAAGCATTTGCAAATTATCCTCACCAACACAACACATGAATACGCACGTCCTCATCCCCGGCATCCTTCTCGGTGCCATCGCAATCTCCCACGGCGGAGAACCGGTTTACCCCCAGCCGCTGACGCCGGAACTCAACCCGTGGGCCGACAAGGGAATCGCTTCGAACTTCGGCTTCGGAGCCTACTACACCCGCAAGAACGTCGACGAGGAATGGCACCTCCTGAGCCGCACCGACGAGTTCGCCGACGTGATGGTCCGTTTCCCCGGCAGTTCCCGCGAACTCGTCTTCTGGCGCGGCAGCAGTTTCCTGCCCTACTGGAACACCGGGGAAAAGCAGGTTTCCCTCGAGGAGATCATCCCCCGCAAGGGCGACGGACCGGCCGGACGCCCGGACAAGGTGAACCGCTACTCTCATGTTAGAATCATCGAGAGCACGCCCGAACGGGTCGTCGTCCACTGGCGCTACATGCCGCGGATGCCCGAGAACGTCGGGCCGGAAAACCTGCCCGACCAGACCCAGTTGGTTGACGAATACTATGTCGTATTCCCGGACCGGACGATCCTGCGCTCGGTGCTCGCAGGGCAATCCCGCTACGAGGACTGGCGCGCCAGCGCCCCCGGACAATTGTTCCGCTACAAACTAACGGAATTGGGGGTCGGGAAGCCGCCCGTGCAATCCGCGGACAAGGAGTTGATGATGCGTGTGATGGGATTCGCCGACGAGAAAGTCCACACGGTCAAGCCGGCTCCAATCCGGGAATTGCCCGCCGGCATGCCCAAGCCCCTGGCCTGCTTTTCGCTAGATGAAGGCAAGGGAGTGTCCACGCTGGAGGGCGTCTCGACCACCAACCTTCCCATCGAGGGACACGCCGCGCACTGGCACGCCGGGGTTTCCGGCACGGCATTGATGATGGACGGCTACACGTCGCGGGTCGGCATAGACATCGACCTCAGCGACAAGGCGGACCGGAATCTAACACTCGACTCGTGGATCGCCATCGCTGCCTATCCATGGAACACCTGCCCGGTCGTCCAGCAGGTCAAGACCGGCGACGACGGCCTCAAGGAGGAAAACGGCTTCATGTTAGCCGTGGAAGCCGACGGCAAACCATCGATGTGGGTCACCATCGGCGACCAGCGGGTCGAACTGAAGGGCGAGGACGTGCTCCCGCGCTTCCGCTGGATCCACATGACCGGTGTGGTCGAGACCGGCGACGACAAGAGCACGCTGCGTCTCTACCTCGACGGCAAACTGGCCAAGGAAGCCGGTGGCCCGGGCGGCAGGATTTCGCTGCCCGGCAAGCAACCGCTGCGCCTCGCCCGCGGCGTCAAGCGCCTGCCGGCCCGACCGGTCGGTCGCGGACAGTATCCCACTGATTACTCGTTCGAGGGCCTGATCGACGAGGTCGCAGTTTACCCGGCGGCCCTCACCACGGAGCAGATCGGCTCGATCGACAAGGCCTTTGCCATGACCGAGGAAACCCGCGCCAACCCGGACATGATCCGGCGCGTGCTCCCGGCCGGTGAGAAGGGTTGGAACACCTTCGCCGCCCACTACACCCACCTGCCATTCGAAGATTCCTGGAACAAGATGTTCCGCCTCAGCGGCCACCCGGACATTGTTGTTAGCTTCGACAAGATGCCCTGCCGCTACGTTTTCTGGCACGGAGTCGGCTACATCCCGATGCTCGTCAGCGAGAACGGCCGCTGGTACAGCAACGAATTCAACGAGAACGCGTGGAAGGGTTGTTGCGAGCCGATGTCCGACAAGAAGGTGGTCTTCGGCCGCGTCGACATCCTCGAGCAAAGCCCCGCCCGCGTGGTGCTCAAGTGGCGCTACCCGCTCAATGAGGTCGGCTACCGGATCTCCTTCGAGGATCCCGAGTCGGGATGGGGCAACTGGTCGGAGTGGTATTTCGTCATCTATCCGGATGGCACCATGGTCAAGCGGATGAGGATTTACATGGATCAGTTCCGCCGCCACGAGTGGCAGGAGTCGATGGCGATCATGGGCCCCGAGCAGCGACCCGAGATGGTGGTCGACACCACCCCGGCACTGACCCTCGCGACACCCTCCGGGGAGATCCGCGAGTATTCGTGGATAGGCAAGCCGCCGAAAGGGGTCAACTATAAGGACACGGTCCTGCACGTCGTCAACATGAAGGCGGAGTATGACCCATACTCTATCCAGCGGATCACCGGTGGCGACGTCTATGCCGCCGGCGGCGGGACCGGTTACTCGGCCTTCCCCGCCTGGAACCACTGGCCGGTCGGGCAGTTCCTCTCCGACGGCCGCCACGCGATCTTCCCGGACCGCGCCGCCCACAGCAGCCTGACACACATCGTCTGGGATGACTCGGTGCCCTTCGGCAAACAGGGCCGCTATGTGGAAAAACAGCTCCTTGAGGGCATGTCGAACCGGCCTGCGAAGGAATTGCTACCGCTCGCCATGTCCTGGCTGCAGGCGGCACCGGCCACGACCCCGACCGAGGGGCTCGCGGTCGTCTGGCAACCCGCCGACCGCGCCTACGTCATGACCCGCGCCAACGCCGCGGTGAAGCCCCTGCAACTCAAGCTCGCCGGTGCGGAGAGCACCCCGATCTTCAACCCGGCGGTCATCGTCGAAAACTGGGGGCAGGACCGAACCGCGACGGTCACCCTGAACGGCAAGAAACCGGAGTCCTCGATGGACATCCGCCAAGGGGTTGTTAGCCGCGCCAACGGGGTCAAGGCGCTGGTGGTCTGGATCGAGCACACCGGCACTGCCGCCCTTGAAATCGGAATCGAGTGACCGCTGCGGTTCGGCATCATTATACCTGTAGCAACAATCATTATCGCCGGCGACACTGACTCCTCTCAACAAAAATTCCGGGAAGAAACCCGGAGAACCAATTAACTCCACCATGAAAAAACAAATCGTTCCCATCACGCTGCTGGCGCTGCTGACGGTTTCCGCCAACCTCCAGGCCGCAGGTCCCGATGCCGGGTTCTCGGCGTATCACACCCGCATGAACCCGTCTCCCGTCGGCCACATCGGCAAATACGAGGACCTGGTCGTGACGCTTGGCAAAACAAACCGGCTCGAGTTTGCCCGTGCCAACGGCTATCTGCCGCAGTGGCGGACCGCGAAGGACGTTCATCGTATCGGGAACCTGATTTCCAACACGACCGAGGATCCAAATTGTTATTATAGCTACGTGCGGCTGATGGAAAATGGCCCTGACAAAATTGTCGTGCAATGGCGACGTTTCAAGGATGCCGAGAGGGTGGCCAAGGCGAACGCCGCGATGGATCCACTCGATCCCCACGGGATTACCGGCGTGATTCAAGAATTGTTCACCATCTATCCCGACGGTAAAGTTGAGCGGGAGGTTCGCGATGCCTCCAATACCCGTTACCAGGATTGGATCGATCCGCGACTGGCCACACGACAGAACCTCAAACTCACTGACGCCGGAATTGAATACGGACCGGTCACGGCAGGCCAGAAGCCACCATTTTTCCCCCGGCCCGCCGTCATGGGAAACCCCGTCAAGGCAAACCAAGGACTCCCCGCACCGCTTCATTATTGGAACTTCGATGACGGCATGAAGCCGCACGAAGATCAGGTTAAGGAGTCCGCAAGCGGCACGGGTTGCGAGATCACCGGACTCATGACCCAGTTCAAGAAAGGAGTATCGGGCACCGCCCTCGCGCTCGACGGTTACTATACCGGCGTGACCATGGAGGCCAAGCCGGCGTCTCATGACACGCTCACCGTGGCGGCCTGGGTCGCACTGGACACCTACCCGTACAATAACGCGCCGCTGGTTCATCATTCGAAGGGATTCGGGGCGGAAGGCTGGTACCTCGGACTCGATTCCTACGGGCATCCGCTCGTCACGGTGGCCGGCCAGACCGTGAAGGCATCCGAGACCGTGCTGCCATTGCATCAGTGGGTGCAAGTGAGCGCAACACTTGGCAATCGCAAGATCCGTCTCTACGTCGATGGCCGGGTGATCGCGTCGGGTGACTTCAATGGCACGCTCACCACTCCGGCCACGGCGGTGACGCTCGGTCGTAACAACGAGCCGGATCGCAATACCGAACCGGTTCGCGGTCCGAAAAACAACCTTCTGTTTCTATCTGGAATTCAAGGGCTGCTAGATGAAGTGAGCATCCACAGCCAAGCCCTGTCACCGGACCAAGTGCAGCGGGCATACACCGCCATGCGCCCGGCGAATCGCAACTCCGATCTTGCCAAAGGCGTGCTTCCCGGGGAACTCGGCGCGGCTAAGCGGTTTGGCGCCGCCTACAAGTCCCTGCCCTTCTCCGATGTGTGGGATCCACTCTGGCGCGATTTGCCCGGCGCGGAAATCGTGGTGAAATTCGACAGGAATCCATGCAGCGTGGTCTATTGGCGTGGCACCAACCACGCCCCTAACTGGGTGACCGACAATAACCGATGGATGGCGGATCAAAGCTCGGAAAATGGCGGGCCACACGGATGTTCCGAGCACATGGCCGACAAGCAAGTCCGCCACAGCCATTCCAGAATCATTGAAAACACTCCCGCCCGCGTGTTGATCCACTGGCGCTATCCCTGCGTGGATGTCAGCTACATCAACCTCAATGCAAAGGCATGGACCGACGAATACCATGCGATTTACCCGGACGGGACGGGAGTCCGGCACGTCGTCTTCAATGGCAGGGGCGGTGCTCCCGGCCCGGGCTTCCAGGATATCCAGTTTCTAACAAATCCGGGCGAGGCGCCACTGGACGTGATGAATCTTCAGGCGATGACCGTCGCGAACCTCAAGGGCGAAACCCGCGATTTGTTATGGAGCCTTCCGGATGGGGTCCCGAAAAACACACTTCCGGATGCCAAGGTCGAGGTGTTGAACTCGAAATCCGAGCACAAGGTCTTTGCCATGTTCCAGGGCGGGCTCATCAACCCCTGGGGTGCTGGCGAACAATCGAAATACATCGACGCCCCGTTTGCCGGCCCGTGGAACCACTGGCCGATGCATCTGGTGCCATCCGACGGCCGCTTTGCCGTCGCCACCGACCGCGTCACTCACTTTGCACTCGGCGCCAATGACTCGGCTCCCAAATGCGGCAGCATGGTCCTGTATGGGTTCACCCGGCAGCCGGCTGCCAGTCTGGTGCCGCTGGCGAAATCGTGGAATCAACCGCCGGAGATTGCCGCCCTCGCCGGATGCAAGGCGGCGGCCTATCGGAAGGAGTCCCGTGATTTTCCGCTCGTTGCCGAAAAGGAATCGATGTCGGTTAGAATCGCCGCCACCGGGGAATCGCCGCTCGTCAATCCATGTTTCATCATCCGCAACTGGGGACACAACGGCGCCGCACGGGTGAAAACCACGGCAGCCGGGGTGAAGGATGTCCGCCAGGGGGTCATCATCGATACCGACGGCACAAAAACCATGGTCATCTGGCTCGATCTAACATCAACAGCAGAAGTATCGGTCAACATCAGCGGCGCGAACCCCAAGGCCGGTTAGACCCGGGAAATTTCGCATGATCAGCTTCGATGAAGCGAAACAAGTCGGAAAGAAACCGGAATGAGCAACATCCCGATACGACGGTTGATTGTCATTGTCTGGATCGCCGGGTTGCCTTGCGGGCGAAGCCTCGCGACTCCGGGGCCGCGGACTGACGGTCTGGTGGCTCAATGGGCATTCGAGAGTCTGGAAAAATCCGCTGGTCGCACGGTGACCGCGGATCTGGCGAGCGACCGCCGGGATGAGGTGAGGGGCCACAGCCGCTTGCAGGAAGGCGTGCGCGGCAATTGCATGGTGCTGAACGAATATGACAGCGAGTTGGTACGCCCGGCCGGCAGTGGCTCGCTAATCAACAGCAAGGCTTTCACGTTCGAGGCGTGGATCGCGCCCCGCTCGTATCCGTGGAACTGGGCTCCGATCATCATGCAGCGTGACGAAACCGCCGGGTTTTATTTCGGCATCGACGGCGACGGCCGACTGGGCCTGCATGTGGTGGTTGGCGGCAAGTGGTTGGAGTGCAATTCGGAAATGCCATTCGCCGGCCTGCTGACCGAGCACCAGTGGAATTCGGACAGCCGGAAATGGCAATATTTCGGGCCGGGCAAGCCGCCTCACCCGGAGCCATTCGGTGACAAAACCGCCAAGCCGACGATTCCCCTGCTCCGGTGGTCGCATGTGGTCGGCACTTTTGATCCGGCTGCTGGCATCAGGATCTATCTGGATGGAAAGCAGTTGGCCACGACAGCGGCTCAAGGTGAGATGACTCCGGCCGTGACCTCGGAATTGCGCATCGGCCGCGACACGCGCCCGATGCGACCGACCCATACGGAACGCCCGAAGAACACCAACCCGTTCAACTACTCGTTCGACGGTCTATTCGACGAAATCAAGGTCCATGACCGCGCCTTGTCAGCAAAGCAGGTGGAAGCGGCTTTCCAACAGGTCCAACCGCGCGTCGCCAAGCCGCTGGAGTATCGCAAAATTCCGACCGGTCCCGCCGGGCCGGGGAAGTTTGGCGCCTGCCACACGCGCTTGAACTATGATGCCGATTACGACCGCCAGTGGCCCATCGGGCCGCAACAGGACGTGGTGGTTCGATTCGACGAACACGCCTTCAAACTGGTCTTCTGGCACGGGATCAACAACTATCCGGTCTGGTATGCGGAAAATGACATCGGCCTGATGTGGGAGGCGGTGGAAACCTCCGGACCGCTCGGCTGCCATGAAGCGATGATGGACAGGCAGTGCCGCTACTCGCATGTCAGGATCATCGAGAACAACGACGCGCGCGTGCGAATCCACTGGCGGCACGCGCCGTGCAACATCGAATACGGATTGGCCCATGTGGATCCCGTGACCGGATGGGGTGATTGGTGCGACGAGTATCTGACGGTCTATCCGGATGGAGTGGCGGCCCGGGAACTCGTTCACTGGTGTCCGCGACCAACAAGCAGGCACACTTACGAGCAGGACAATTTCATCATCCCGACTGGCATGACACCGGCCGAAGTGCTGGACAAAGAGGCGATAACCCTCGCCAACCTCGACGGTGACGAATCCAAGCTCGATTGGGCTCGGAATGGCCAACCGGAGGGCAAAACTATTCAGAATGCCTCGATCCTCAAATACAACATCAAGGCCACCGCCAAGCCCTTCATGATTCTCCATCCGGAGATGGCGAAGGTGGCTATCGAGGGCAATGGCAAACCCTGGCCACATTGTTTCTTCTGGTGGAATCACTGGCCGGTATCCGCGATCCCATCCGACGGCAAACAGATCTACATGGTGGACGGACGGCCATCTAGCACCAGCGTGTCGGGCAACACCTATACCACCAACCACGCGCTGAACGAACGCACGGAGAACTCCCTCAGGCAGCTATGGTTGGTGGGAATGACGAAGGACAAGAGTGCCGGGGGCTTGGCTCCACTGGCGCGGTCATGGAGCCGCCCACCAGGGATCGCAGTCGTGTCCGGCGGCGTGACACCGGAGAAGTATTCGCTTGGCCAGCGCTGTTACGAACTCACCTGCAAGGCACCGGTCGTGCAGCCGGTTGAAGTGGCGATCGCCGCCAGCAAGGAATCACCGGTGGTGAACATCCCGCTCGTGTTCAGGAACTTCGGCGATGCGGAAGTGACGTTGGAAGTGGACGAAAAGCCGGTGCCGCGCGGCAAGGACTTCCGCTACGCTCACGAGGGATCCCTGGACGGGGTGAACCTCTGCGTCTGGATCCGGCTGGAATCCATGAAACCCGTGCGCTTGAAGTTGATACCAGCAACCAAAGAATGACCAACCTTAATGAAACAACTAGAAACCCGCCCAAGATGATCACCTTCAAGGAAGCGGTGGCGGCAGGAAAGCGGTAGTATTGCATGCAAGGCGCTAACGGTTCAGATCGCAAATTGATTCATCAGAAGCATCGCATGGAATCCAGCAACGTTACGATCGCCGTCATTCTCGCGGGTTTGTCCTGCTTGGCAGGCGCCGCCACGCTGGAAAATGATTTTCGTGATCCCCCGCATTCAGCCAAGCCGTGGGCTGATTGGATCAATATGGACGGTCATTTTACCAAAGAGGGGATCACGGCGGATCTGGAGTCCATGAAGGCGGCTGGCATCGGGGGAATGATCCATATGGATGTGGACGTGGGGGTTCCCCGCGGCAAGGTTCCATTCATGAGTGAGACGTGGCAAGCATACTTCAAGCACGCGGTTCTTGAATGCGAGCGCCTCGGGCTTGAATTCACCACGATCACCGGACCGGGTTGGACCGGCACTGGCGGACCATGGGTCAAGGCAAACGGGTCGATGCAGCATCTGCTCCCTGTCAGCGTGAATGCCAAGGGGCCGGCAACGTTTGACGGGATCCTGCCAAAATCCGAGCCGCGCGTTTCCGGTTATCATCAAGAGCAAACGTCGGCAATGCGTGAGGCGCTGGCCGCCTTCCACGAGGATGTCGCGGTATATGCATTTCCACGGACAGATCCTGTGCTCGAGAACATTGATGAGAAGGCGCTGTTCGTTCGCAATCCCTACACTTCCATGAAGGCGTTAGGACACACTTCCCGTCGCCCGCGTTGTTCCCGGAAACCGACAAGTCGCAGGTAATAGATCCCCGACAGATCATCGACCTGACCGAGCGCTTGCAACCAGACGGACGCCTGCAATGGGAGGTTACATGCCTGACTCGCCGCTGGTCCCGTCCGGCTTGCTCGGGCCGGTTCAACTCCTGTCATCCTTCATGGAGACCAACAAATGAAACGTTGCCCCTCTCACGGTGTATGTGCCAACCAAGAACGCCGAAGGAGTAACGGCATCCGGCAAGCCGGCTTCGGAATCCGAAGGTGTGAGAGTCCTGCGCATGGAAAACAGGCCGCCGCCTGTGCGATTGGACCGGGTCGTTACCAGTTCCGCAGCAGGAATTAGATGCGGATTTGGAACTATATCATAATGGGTTCAACAAATATTCCAAACACCTCAGACTGGGCATATCTTCTATGAAATCAATCATCACACTCTTAATCTTCGCCGCCACCCAAACCTACTCGGCAAGCGCTCCAGTCAGTTTCGATCAAGCGCCAGACACGATACGTACTTTGACCGATGGTTTCCAGAATCTGGGCAACGAAGCACGCCCGCGAGCCTATTGGAATTGGCTGAACGGGGCGGTGACGCACGCGGCCCTGACCCGCGACCTTGAGGAGGCCAAGGCCAAGGGGTTGGGCGGTTTGGAGATGTGGGACACTGAGGCGATGCAGAACCCGGGCGGCTTCGTTCCTGCCGGGCCGCCCTTCATGGGCCCGGAATCGGTAGCCTCGATGCATCATGCCATGAAAGAGGCCAAACGCCTCGGCCTGGACTTGGGCTTGATCACTTCAAGCGGATGGAACGCGGGTGGCCCGTGGGTATCGCCCGAGATGGCGAGCAAAAATCTTTTCGTGGCAACCGAGGTCGTCACAGGACCAGCTCAAATCTCACGAAAGCTCGCCTTTCCGGAGGTGCCCCGCGATTGTCACTCTGGAACGGCCAATCCCGGCACCGGCGAAATCTGCTCCTAATATAGGCCAGTTGCCGGGCAACATAAACCACAAGCTGCGAAAGTTGTCCGCCCGCGGCGCGTATCACAGACCGCCTCCGGGTGGCCGGTTCCTCGGCAAAGCGTCGAAATCCTAACAGCAATGAATATAATCGCCAGTGCGCCCCTGTTGTCAGGGGGCCTTCTTTTCAGTGACCCGCTCTCGTCAGCTCCGCTCAAGGTTTACCTCATGGCGGACCAATCCAACATGCAGGGCTTCTGCAGTGTCCCTGTCACTGCCACCAGCAAGGGAAAAGAGGTGAAGGTCGAGCGCTCCACGGACGGAGTCCTCAGTTTCAAGACCGAGGCGGGCGGCAGCTACACCCTCGCTCCGGATGGGGTTTGAGATTGCCATGATGAAACAGACAGATGAACGACATGCAACTAACAAAGATATGGAAAACAGCGCTTCTTTCCGGAGCGACCGTGGTGACATCGAGCGCGGTGGAACTGCCTCGGATGTTCAGTGATCATGGGGTCTTGCAACGGGGCGAGGCCGTTTCCGTTTGGGGATGGGGCAGCCCTGGGGAGGCCGTCAGTGTCGAGTTCGGCGGGCAGAAGGTCGCAGGAAAGGCCAACCAGAACGGCGAGTGGAGGATTGAACTCAAGAATTTGGCGGTCAATGCGAGCGGCAGGAAAATGACGGTGACGGGAGACGCAAGCGGAACGGCTGAAGTGCAGGACTTGCTGGTAGGCGAAGTCTGGATGGCCTCCGGTCAGTCGAACATGCAGCGGCCTCTCGCCGGATCCGAACATGGCAAGGAAGACATTGCCGCGGCCGATTTCCCCGGTATCCGGATGTTCCTCTCCCAACAAGTCCCGCACGATATGCCGCAACGCAAAGTGGGCGGCTCGTGGGTTGTTGCCTCTCCATCAACTGCCGGGGAATTTTCGGCCGTGGGTTATTATTTCGCCCTCCGCTTGCATCAGGAGTTGGGCGTGCCGATCGGTATGATCCGCCCGGTTTTTCCCGGCAAACCCGTGGAGGCCTTTACCAGCCGTGAGGGTCTGCTTGCCAAACCGGAAGGAGCCGCGTTGGTGCACGCTATGGATGAGGAAGTGAGGAAATTCAGGGAGCAGGAGCCACAACTCATGGCAGCGTTCAAGGCGGCCATGGCCAGCGGAGAGCCCGGGAGACGCAGGCGCGGACCGCATATGCCGTATTCGCCAGCGCTTGAGGAGGACGCTCCCTCCGCGCTTTACAACGGCATGATCCATCCTTGGGTGGGCTATGCGATGAAAGGCGCGATCTGGTATCAAGGAGAGTCCAACGCCAGCCGTGCGAAACAGTATGAGACGATTTTTCCGCAGTTGATTGAAGATTGGCGTCGCCTATGGAAAAATGACTTCCCATTCTACTTCGTCCAATTGGCCAATTTCAAGGAACCCAGCACCGAGCCGGGTGTCCCTGACGAATGGGCCGAGTTGCAGAATGCCCAACGCCTGGCACTTTCCCTGCCCAAGACCGGCATGGCGGTGATCAATGACATCGGCATGGCCGATGACGTCCATCCGATCAACAAGCGGGATGTCGGATATCGCCTTGCCCGCTGGGCGTTGGCGAAAGACTACGGCAAAACCGGGTTCTGCATCTCAGGACCACTGTACAAGGGATCGAAAGTTGAGGGCGGGTCCGTGCGGATTGAGTTCGATCATGCCAAGGGACTCAAGAGCCGCGACGGCGGCCCTCTGAAGCGCTTCGAAAGCGCCGGGGCGGACCGGAAATGGCACTGGGCCGACGCCACCATCGAGGGTGAGACCGTGGTGGCTTCCAGCAAGGATGTGCCGCAGCCTGTGGCCGTGCGTTATGCCTGGGCCGCGAATCCCGCAGGTGCGAACCTGGTGAATGACGAGGGCCTGCCGGCCTCGCTGTTTCACACCGATGACTGGAAACTCATGACAGAACAAGAACGGCAATCAAAATGAACATCGGAAACAAAATGAACACAGGAAACAATATGAACATCGGAAACAAACTTACCACCGCCCGCCTGCTGGCGGTCTTCTCCATCGGGCTCTCTTCCGCCATCGGCCTCGCGGCCGCCGCCGCGGCGGACTTGCCCGTCATCCCGTCACTGCCGACACCGACCAGGCCGGACGGCAAGGAGGCGGACATGAGCAAGCCCGTCCAGGTTTTCATCCTCTTGGGCCAGTCCAACATGGTTGGCATGGGCGAGGTTGGCGGCGACGAAGTTGGATCGCTTATCCGGAATTCAAGGGCAATGTGGCCACCGTGTTCTCCCACCCGTTCTCCATGGGTGGCACCGGTGCCGGCCACTACGAAGGCAATCCCGAGACCTACATGAATGTGGGCGAGGCCATGGGCAAGGCCATGGTCGGGTTGTTGAAAAAATAGGACAAAAAATCATTGATGAAGAAGAGAACGGTGCTCAGAGCAGTAAGACACCACGAACTAACATGAATAGGAACGGACCATTAAGATTCAGGACCTCGCTCATCGCCGTCATCCTGGCGTCTCTCGCGCTCAATGCTCCGGCCCGCGAGGTCCCCAACCCGCTGCCTAGGCCGGACACCAAAGCCGCCGACACGACCAAGCCCATCAAGATTTTCATCCTGGCCGGCCAGTCGAACATGCTTGAGATGGGCACGATCCATGCGAACGACCCCGGCACGACGGAAGATTTCTTCCCGAACGCCGAGCCGACCGCGGGGGAGCAAAAGAAGTGCGTCAACGCCGCCGTTTACAAAGGCGCCTGGTCGCCTGATACCGACTATGACAAGGCGACGCCCGAAGTCACAGGCCTGGTCGAGATGGGCGAGCCGCGCATGATGAGGGTAAAGCGGCGGTCGCGTGAGATTCCGATGGTGCCGTTTCCTGATTTATCACAACAGGACGGCCACACCACGGTGGTGCGAGGCTACATTTCCGTCCCGCGCACTGGCGCATACAAGTTCCAACCGGGGCTCGAAGAAAACCGCTTGGGCGTCTTCAACATGACGACCGTGGAAGGCAAGGAAGTCTATCGCAGGGATCCCGGGCAGGATGCGGCGAAAAGTTCCACCATCGATCTGGAGGCAGGCAAGCGCTATGCCTTCAAGACCATCTATTTTGAAAAGCCTTACCCAGAATTCACCATCCCTATGGTCAGCATGCCAGGCACGCTTGAGACCATGGCCGCCTCCGATCCCCGCTACGCCTACCTCAAAGACGACAAGGGCGAATGGATCAAGCGCAACGACGTGTTTTTCCTGGACGTCCAGCCCATGGTCAACCCTAACAAGGGCAAGGGCAACTTCCTGCAGGTGCCCACCAAGCCCGGTGGCGGTGGCATCGGACTGGAACTCGCCTTCGGCAGCGTGATGGGAACCTGCTTTGATGAACCGGTGCTCCTGATCCGTAGCGCCTGCGGCAACCGCGGGTTGTGGTATGACTTCCGCCCGCCGTCACGTGGCGAATGGGAGAAGGACAAGGACGGCAAATACACCTGGCAAGGTGCCGAATACCGCTACATCACCGAGGGCGTCGCATGGACCCTCGAGAACCTCAAGGACGTCCTCCCCGGATACAAGGGCCAAGGCTACGAACTCGCCGGATTCGTCTGGTTCCAAGGCCACAAGGACACTCTCAACGCCGAGGCGGCCGCGGAATACGAGCAGAACCTCGTCGCCCTGATCAAGGACTTGCGCAAGGACTTGGGCAAGCCGAAACTCCCGGTCATGATCGGCACCGTGGGCTTCAATGGCGACAAGATGAGTGGCAACACCCTCGTCGTCCACGCCGCCCAGATGGCGGTGGGTGACGCCAGGAAGCACCCCGAGTTCGCCGGAACGGTCAAGACAGTGGACACCCGCCCGTTCTGGCGGAGCGTCGAACAATCACCGGGTGACGAGGGGCATCACTACAACCGGAATGCCGAGACCTACATGCTCGTAGGCGATGCGCTTGCCCGCGGCATGATCGAACTGCTGGAAAAACAAAAATGAGCCAACTTCTATCGCACCCCAATATGAAAACACAAGCCATCGCAATCTGCCTGATCCTGGAAATGATCGGCGCGGTCTCCGCCGCCGAACCCCAAGTCACCCATGCCCCGGTCACGCCCGGAAATGTCAAAGACATCAAGGCCTACTGCCTTGACTTCAACTGGGCGGCAACCAACCGCAAACGCAAACCATTCGCCGCACCCGAAACCTGGGCCGATGCCGACCCAGCGGAGCACGTCGCTTGGTACAAGGCGATGGGTGCCAATGTGATCCAGACGTTCTGCGTCTCCACCAACGGTTATGCCTGTATGTATAAGGAAGCGGACTGGCTGATGAACGAATCCGGCGATAAGAAGAGCATCGATGCCGTGAAGGCGATGATCGGCCCGCATACCCGACTCATCACCTGCCTCGCACGATGGAACGGCCAGGACGCCACCAAGGTGGTCCCGGAGGCACTCAAGGCGGGCATCGGACTCTACGGCTTCACCGTGCCGCGCAACAACGGCGGACTCGTGCCGCTGGATGACATCCTGTCGCGCCCGGTGAGCGAACCGACGGGCGACGACCGCAACATCGCGGTGCTGGCCCGCGCCTTCCACGGTGCTTCCATCGATTCCGTTAGAAACGAAAAGGGCGGCTTCGTCGCGCCCGTTATCCGACAAACAAACTGAAAGCAAAACAAATGAAAAGAATGCTCCCAACCCTCGTGACTGCCATGACCGCAACCCTGTTGTGCGCACCCGTCCGCGCGGAACGCCACGATGCCGCCGCCGAGAAGCTCGGGTTCAAACTGGCCATGCAATGCTGGACCTACCGCATGCTGACCACCTTCGAAACCCTCGAACGATGCCAGAAGATCGGCATCAAATACCTCGAAATATATCCCGGCCAGAAGATGAAGACTGATTCCGGTGCCATCGTCGGTCCCGCCATGAGCGATGCCGAAATCGCCGACCTGCTGGCCAAGGCAAAGGATTGCGGCGTGAAAATCGCCAACTTTGGCGTCAGTCCCATTCCGCTGGATGAGGCCGCCATGAAGAAGCATTTTGAATGGGCGCGGAAACTCGGCCTCGAAGTGCTCGTCACCGAAGTCACGCCCACTGCCGCGCTCGACCAGATGTCGCAGCAAACCGGCATCCGCATCGCCTTGCACAACCACCCGAACTCATGGCCGGCCGACAAGGTGCTGGCCGCGACCAAGGACCTGAGCAAGAACTGCGGCGCGTGCGCCGACACCGGTCACTGGCTGCGCGCCAAGAAAAATCCGGTTGAAAACCTCAAGCTGCTGGAAGGCCGCGTGATCGAATCGCACTTCAAGGACCTTGATGACAAGATGTCCGACGTGGTCTACGGGACCGGCGTGGCCAACGTCAAAGCCATGATGGAAGAACTCAAGCGTCAGGGGTTCAAGGGCACCATGGTCATCGAATATGAGCACGGCGATCTTGCTCACCTCGACGCGACGATTCCGCAATGCGTTGCAGCGTTTGACCGGCTCGCGGCCGCGGTCGCCAAAGAGTGAACGATGCACCGGCGCTTTTGACGTGACGCGCGAAAATCCACCTTTCCCCCCTGATCATTTGCAACTAACAGATGTGATCCTGAAATACGGCGGCATCGGCCCGCTCTGTTGTCGTGCGGTGATGAAACACTTATGGTCAGCAATTACGTCAAGGATCATGTCACGGTTCAGGAAGTCGCCTATCCCAAGTTGCGCGAAAAGATGTTAGCTAATAAACTGCCCGTGGTATGGGATCCAAAAAAAATAGAGATAACAACGAACCAAAATAGTAAATCCCATCCAATGATGAAGACGATACTCATCACTCTCGCCGCCAGTCTCGTGGCGCTGGGCTTGATCTGCTCCGCAGCCGCGCAGAACACACCGCCCGGCCAACCGCCGACCCAAGCCGCAGGCATTCATGCGGCTGCGGTTTCGGATTACAACGTTGTCTGGGATGCACCGAGTGCTAACTTCAACGGTTCCATGCCGATAGGCAACGGCGACATCGGGGCGAATGTTTGGGTTGAAGAGAATGGCGACTTGTTGTTTTACATCAGCAAAACGGATTCGTGGAGCGAAAATGCCCGGCTTCTGAAGCTGGGCAGGATCCGGGTCAGTCTGACACCCAATCCGTTTGCAAAGGGATGTGCGTTCAGGCAGGAACTGGATCTGAAGAATGGCGTGATCAACATCACCGCAGCGGCCAAGACTCCTGACATTGCGGTTGATTTGCGCTTCTGGATCGATGCCAATCATCCTGTGATTCGCATTACGGGAACCACCTCTGCCGCCGCCACGGTTGACGTTGTGCTTGAACATTGGCGGACAGAACGCAGGCAAGCGCCATGGGATTGGTCATTCAGCGGACTGGGGGATAGATCCCTGGGAGCCGGCTCATTCCCTTATCCTGTTTTTATTGAACCCGATACGGTCCTGGCAGGAAAATCCGATTCGATCGTCTGGTATCACCGCAATAAGAACAACGAACATTCGGTCTGGGGGGACACCCTTAAAGTTCAGGGACTTGAAGATTTCATGGGCCAATCCAGCGATCCCTTGCTGGACCGCACGTTTGGCGCGTTAGTGCGGGGGGACGGCATGGTCGGCAGATCGCCAACGGCGCTTCAATCCGCGGCACCCACGAAGGTCATCGACGTTGCGGTTTTTCCTCTAACCGCTCAAACCGCGGCCGCAAATGACTGGGTCGAACGGGTTGAGGCCCAGGCCGCTGCCTACCGGAACCAAGCGGCTGCATCCGCCTGGACCGCTCATCAACAGTGGTGGAACCAATTCTGGGATCGAAGCTGGATTTTTATCGACGCCAGGCCCGGTGATGACGCCTTCATTGTTGCCAGGGGGTATGCCCTTCAGAATTGGATATCGGCATGTGGAGGACGCGGCAACATGCCTATTAAATTCAACGGCTCCATCTTCACCGTCGACGGCATGTTTAAAGATAAAAACATGGGGCCCGACTACCGCCAGTGGGGATCGGCTTATTGGTGGCAGAATACCAGGTTGCCATACTGGCCGATGCTGGCTGCCGGTCAATACGACATGATGAAGCCGCTCTTCAAGATGTATATGGACGCGCTGCCCCTGGCGCGGCACCGGATGAAAAAGTACTATCATTTCGACGGTGCCTACTTCCCCGAAACCATGTATTTCTGGGGCGCTTACCGGAATGAGGATTACGGGTGGCATCCCGCGAAAGACAGGAAGCCCGATGAGATAGACGGCAAGTTCATTCAATATTACTGGCAGGGGGGCATTGAGTTGACCGCCATGATGCTGCAGTACTACCATCATACCCATGACGGCGGGTTTCTAAACACCACGTTGCTGCCGTTTGCCAGACAGATCACCAGCTTTTACGACCGCCGTTACGGGCGTGACGAAAGGGGCAAGCTGGTGATCCACCCCGGAAACGCCTTGGAGGATGTCTGGGCATGCACAAATCCGGCGCCTGAAATTGCAGGTCTGCAATACATCCTGCCACAGTTGTTTGAACTCGCTTGCAGTCCCGAAGATAAAGAATGCTATGCCCGCCTGCTGAAAGCCGTTCCGGATTTGCCGAAAGCGGCCAGCGACGCTGGCAGGGAGTATCTTCTTCCGGCGGAGACCGGGAAACGCCGGTCCAATTGTGAAAAACCGGAATGTTATGCCCTCTTCCCCTACCGTCTCTTCGGCGTGGGCCTGCCTGGGCTGGACCTTGCCAGGGAAACATTCCGGCTCAGTCCCAAAAGCATGAAAGGACAGCCTCGATCCAATGGCTGGGTTCAGGATTCGATTTTTGCCGCTTGTGTCGGAGATGTGGAAGGTGCCGCACGAATGCTGGTTGTGCGCTCCAAGCTGTTTGACAAGGATAGCCGGTTCCCGGCATTCTGGGGGCCGAACTTTGACTGGACTCCGGACCAGGATCATGGCGGCGTCAATATGATTGCCTTGCAGCAGATGCTCATGCAGACGGAACCCTCTTCGCAGAAGATTCATCTTTGCCCGGCCTGGCCCAAAGCATGGGATTGCTCGTTCAAACTGCATGCTCCCGATCAAACGATCGTCCAGGGAAAAGTTAGAAACGGCAGGATGGTTGACTTGGTTGTCACCCCGGATACCCGCAGGAAGGATCTGATCATTCATTTGTCAGAACCGCCCGGAGAGCACCAATAACACATAACACATAATTATGAAAAACACATGCCAACCATGGATCGTTGCCGGTGTTGTGATGTCAACCACCCACCATGGGATCATGGCACGCACACGGCCGATATCCTTCTCGCGATCCAGCCTGACGATCCCCCTGGCCACCCTGGCCGCCGCGCTGCTGTGCGGTTTCCCGGCGGCTGCCGCCGGATCGGACGGAACCATCCTCACGGGCGCGGGATGGACTATTGAAGCGCGCGGCGACGGCGGACGCATCACGATCCGGCACGAGCGGTTGG